>JAHFBD010000181.1 GCA_023250175.1 Candidatus Melainabacteria bacterium | reverse complement strand
AGCCACTAAATAAGACTGTTTCTAAAATCAACTCAGCTGGTGGTAGTGCAATGGGAGTTGTTTGTGATGTTACTAAAAAAGAGGACTGTGAAAAGGTAATGCGGCATGCAGCAATAAGTTTTGGGAATGGTTCTATCGATATATTAGCAAATATTGCTGGTATTACAAAAGATAAGATGATTCATAAAATGACTCTTGAAGATTGGAATTTTATTTTAAATATAAATTTAACTGGGACCTTTAATTGTGTACAAGCAGCTGAACCTTATATGAGAGAGTTTGCACGAAAAGAAGAAGAAACTCAAGGGAAAATACAAACCAGATCAATAATTAATATTTCTTCAATATCTGCAATGGGTAATATTGGACAGGCAAATTATGCTGCTAGCAAAGCAGGGATAATAGGTTTGACCAAAACAATAGCAAAAGAATGGGCAAGGTTTAATATTACATGTAATGCAGTTAGTCCTGGATATATTCAAACAAGATTAACTCAGGTAAGGCAAGAAGGTGAGGACTTTGGTCTTCCAGAAAAACAAAGACAAATGGTTACGGCAATGATAAAAGAAACTGGCTTAAATAGAGAACTTGGACAGCCAGAAGATATAGCAAAAGTAATTTTGTTTTTTGCATCAAATCTTTCAGCTTATGTAACCGGGCAGGTTTTAACTGTAGCCGGTGGCATGATAGGTACAATTTAACACCAATTAAAACAAGTCGATAAGTTCTTCTTCAGCAGTTTTTTTGCTTGGTGGAGCAGATGGAAATAAGTTAGCTTCTGAGGTTCCTGTACCGGTTATAACCATAATTTCTTTTTCAAAAATACTTGATGCAGATGTAGCAGAGTCTTTTTCTACTGCCTCAACTAAAGCTTCTTCTGGTGGAAGAGTCTGAGTCCCTGTGCCTTCTGTTTGTATTTCTTTTATATCTTTATTTTTTGATGGACTTGCTCCAAGTTTTTGTGCTAAGTCAGGACTACTCTCAATATATTTGCTTAGGTCTATTGGTGTATTTGTAATCATTATGGTACCTGGTCTTGTGGTAAATGGTGTATAGAGAAGAGTTTGTTTTATTGATGCCGGGTTATAAACTATTTTTCCTATCGCATTGCTTGCAATTTGAATTTGTCCATTAGATTCATTATCAACTATTAAAGCACCATTAATTGTTACATTGCCTGAAAGCCTTAAGTCTCCATGAATATATACAATACCAGCAAAATCAACGGGACTTTTACTATCACCAGATATTTCTACAACACCACTTGGATTTCCCTGATTATCAATGCGTGTATCAACAATTAAAATACCTTTTCCTGCTAAAGTATTGTTTTGATCATAAGTAGGTGTGGCTTCAATGTAGCTTAATCCCATATATCCAACAGGAAGCTCAAATTTATCTTTAGGTACATTTGCATCATTACTATATAAATCAGCAAGCTCTGCAAACTGTTCTAAGTTAGACATAAAAACATTTCTAAAATTAGCCGCATGTGGAATAGAAATGGAAAATCCTTGTGGTATAGTATGTTTTTCTTGTTCGTCCTCAGATAATTTTTCATTTGAAATGATTGGAGGGATAAATTGTGTTACCTGGTCACCTTCATAATGAAAATCCATTAATCCTGGGTGAACTAGTTCAATCGTATCTCTTCCCACATTACTTATAGAAGCATAATCCAGTTCATTAAATCTATCCCCACCTTCTTTAACGACTGCTACTAAATTACTTGATGCAAATCCAAGTTCTGTTGGAGATTTAGGTTGAACTACTTCTGGGGTGGAACTAGGCTGAGGATTTCCCGCATTAGTATTAAGTGGTACCTCAGGTTCTTCTTTTGGTCCTGGTACAGAAAGAATTATATTTGAAATATATGTAGGCTCAACCAGATTGGTCATTGCATTCGTTGCCCCTACTATTTGATAGCCACCGCCATCAAAAGTTATATTTCCGTTTGTAAGAAGAGCGGCATGAATATCTGGTATTTGACGCTCAACTACTTCACTTATTGTTCTTGTAACTTTTCCAACCATTACAGTGGTTTCTAATAACCAACTTGTTTCCAAATCTACATTTGCAAATGGACTAAGCTTTGCACTTTCCTTATCTTCATTGTCATCTTCTGATTCATTATCTCCAGAGTCATCCCCAAGATCGTCTGAATCATCTGTTTGATCGTCTTGCTGAGTATTATTTGCTGGTTGATTTAAAGCCTCATTTTCATCTATTAATGGGAGTAAGTTTTCTATTACTCTTAGCTTTAATAGGGTTAGGCTTGATGAAATAATTGCTGTATTTGATGAAATGACTTCTTCTTTATCCGGGGGCTGTATATTAAAAAGCCAGGAATTAGATAAACCACCTTCAGTAACTACAATAAGTGAATGTATGCCAGGTTCTATAGTTCTTGCAATATCCAAGGTAAGTGTAATTTCCTTATTACTAATTCCTTCACTGGTTGTTTTTGGAATAAGACCTGCAACATCCGGAATTATAACTGGCAACTCCATGTTTTGATAAAGCTCACGTCCAAGTATCATTAACACTATCTTTTTTTGTCCGGCTTTTACATCTAACAATTGACTACCATCACTTGTTCTTACCTCTTCAATTACAGGGGATGGACTTCTATCATGTGGTGGAGTTATGTAAAATTCAGCTTGTGCACTATCCCAATAAAACTTTACTATCCCTGGCATGACATCCATACTTATAAGATATTCAATAGTAGGACCTCCTTTTATATCTTCAATATAAATATCTTTATTATTAAATCTTCCCTTTTGATTTAGGGTTAAATTATCTCCGATAATAACAAAGCCCCCTCTTGTATCTGCTTCACTATAGTTTGGAGACAGGGATTTTATCACTGGGGTTGGTAACTTAGAACGATATTGCTCTTTATCTAAAAGAATATCTTTTAACATTAAATCTATTTTTTCATTCTTAAAAACCACAAGCTTCATTCCTGGATTTAATGTAGTTCCTCGTGAAATATTAATAGAGCCTATCATTTCAATATTAGCTTCGGCTTTAGGTGGCTCTTGACTATCTGCGGCAAACCCATTCTCATGTGTAGCAGAATCAGGTGGTTCTCTGAAGGTTATATAGCGGGAGATTTTTAATATTTCATCAGCATAATATTCATCAAAATCTTCTACATTTTCGTCAAAGTCTTCTTCTACTATTTCTTCCTCTTCTTCTCCTTCCACTGGTTCTTCCTCAGTACTTTTAAGTTTTTCTTGTTGCTTGGGAGATTGTTGTAGCTTTGATTTAGTGTTTAGTCTGGCTTTTACTCTTTCATTAATTCCCTCTGCAATTGCAATTGCCTGTGTATTTTCTAAGCCACTTTGCATTTGAGCAATATTAATGGAAACAAATAAATATGAAACTCCAACTAAGGCAGAAAATATAAAAGTTAATATTAATGCAAATGGAAGGGTAAAGCCAAATTGGTTTCTAGTAGATTTCATGGTTAGCGTAAGTGTTTAAGAGAACAAAACTAATAATTTACTTTTACTATACTGCTAAGCCCCTTGCTACATGCTGTGCGCTATAAAGGATTTTTCCATTGTGTCCCATCCTCAAAAATTACCTTTGCAATCTTAACTCTATACAATTCTCCTCCTCTTTTAGAATCCATTTCATTATACTCAAATATTTTATATTCATAAGGAAGAATAGGTTTTGAGAACTTGGTTTCTTTCATCAAAGTTTGAGACTCTGTGAACGGCAACTTTCTTTCCCAAATAAGAAGTACAGAATTAATAACTTTAGGAGTTTGGTTTTCAAGTCTCAATCTGTATTTAAATTCGATATCTTTAACCCCAAGAAATGCTGTTTTGCCATTTAATACATCAGCATCTGTTATATACAAAGGATCATCATTATTTCGAATTACCTCTATAACCTTGTCTGACTTTTTTAGTTTAATAAGTTGTTTTCCTCTTGCTTTTTCTACCTCATTAGCAATTAAGGCATTCTTTGTTTTTTCTTCACCTGCTCTTCTAGTAATATTTTTATCGATCAGTTTTTCAGTTAGTTGTTTTTGCTCTTTCTCTTTCTTTTCACTTTTATATTTTTCTGAAGACTCTTGTTGTTCTTTAAGATGTCTTTCCTTAATCTCATTATCTTCTTTTTTTCTTTTTTCTAATAGCTCTTTTTCTTCTTGTCTAACCTTTTGTTCTAAGCCAGCCTTTTCTTTGTTTATTCGATCCAATGCTTCCTTATTCTCTCTGATTAATCTTTCTTTATGTTCTTTGTCTTCCTTTCTTTGTTTCTCTTTTAATTCTAAATATTCTTTTCGTTGACGTTCAGTCAACTCGTTCCGCTTAAACAAAAAGAAATTTCTATGTTTTTTTTCTTTCTTATTTTCTTTCTGGGGTTCTGTTTTCTGAGCCGGTGCTTCTTCCTGGTTATTTTCTTGTACAGGGGCTGCTTCTTTAGGGGTTATCTCTTCTTGTGGCACTAATTGTTGATCCTGCGGGACTTCTAAAGGTTGTTCTATAGCTTCTCCTTGAGGTATTTCTTGAACTTCTGGTTGAGGAATAACTTGTTCTTGCTGTGGTGGATTCTCACTTCCAGAAGCACTATTTAAAATATCTTGTACTTGTTCGGGAGAAAGTTCATCTTCAGCTTTAACTGAATATACTAAAAAAGTGTTTAGAATAATTAAAATTGATAGTATTTTCTTTAATCTCATAATAGATCCCTCATTTCTATCCTTTAGTTGATGGTATATCTGATGCTTTATTTTCTTGATTAGCAGTAACATCTTCTTCTGGAATATTTC
>JAHFBD010000180.1 GCA_023250175.1 Candidatus Melainabacteria bacterium | reverse complement strand
ACTTTAAAACTTGTAAAAAGCAAGAAGATAAAAGGTATTATCGCAGCATCTGGGGGCAATCATGCACAAGGGGTTGCTTATGCAGCACAAAAACTTGGACTTAAATCAACTTTAGTAATGTTTCATGGAGTACCTGACTGCAAAATCAATGCTTGCAAAAGTTATGGTGCTGATGTAGTAATTCATGGAACGGAATTTCAGGAAGCTTTTGAATATTCATTTAAACTGGCTGGTGAATTGGGTTATGAGTATGTCCACCCATTTGACAATATAGACATTGTCGCTGGTCAAGGAACACTAGCTCTTGAAATATTTAAGGATTTTCCTGAAGTAGATACTATTGTTTGTTCAATTGGTGGTGGTGGTTTAATCTCTGGTACTGCTGCAGTAATTAAACAGCTAAAAAGAGATGTAAAAGTTTTTGGTGTAGAGACAGTGGGTGCTGATTCTATGTATCAAAGCTTTAAATCAGGAAAGATTGTTGGGCTACCTAAAATAACATCATTTGCTGAAGGACTTTCAGCATGTAGAGTAGGCGACATTACATTTAATTTAACAAAAAAATATGTAGATGATATTTTTACGATTTCGGATGAAAAAACAAAAGATGCAATTTTAATGCTTCTTGAAAGACAAAAACTTGTAGTAGAACCATCAGCTGCATGTACAGTAGCAGCATTACTTGAAAAGAAAATACCTGTAGGGAAAAATACGGTAGTAATACTTAGTGGTGGAAATTTAGATCTTGCCAGGTTAAAGACTTTCCTTTAATAAGCTCAAGACAAGCTTGAGCTTCCATCTTTTATTTCCTTTCACTTGGTCGGATTTGCCCAATAAATGGGACAAATCCTTTCCTTAAGGTTCTTAACTTGAAATTTAGTGTTAAATAAGCTAATCTAACTTAGCAAAAATATTTTAGTATTAATAGAGAGGATAAAATATGATACAAGTAGATAAAATAAACAAAGTTGTTGTAATAGCACCAGAGAGTACTCGAAAGAGTGTAGAAAGTAACACACGAAAGACTTTATCAACGCTTGGAAAGGATCTAAGATCTGTTGAATTTGGTTATATACCTACAGATCATATTCAAATTAAAAATGATGATGATCATGAACGCCTTCAAGCATTGTATCCTATGCTAAACACACTAGACAGTATATCGGGAGGTCCACAAGTAGGACGAGGCTCTGAATATGCACACGAATTAGCAGTGGACCCAAAAACTATCTTATTTGTTATAGATCCGACGAACAAAGCCACTGCTGCCCTTGCTAGATTATTAGAAAAGCAATGGGGAGGTTACCCATTCGCCAGCCAAACAATAGTTGTTTAGTTTTATGCTCAAGACAAGCTTGAGCTTTTGTCTATAATGCCACCAAACAAGTTGGTGGCTTCCATCTGTCAATTCCTTTCGCCCGATCGGATTTACCGAATAAATCGGACAAATCCTTATTATGAGGAACATTTGATTGGTGGGGTAGGAAGTGGCATAAGGTTTGGTATTTCTGGAGTTTGTGGAGTAGGTAATGGCAATGGTTGTTTTGTAAATGGGGGTTTAAGTGGTAATGGTAAAACAATGGGTCTTGATCCAATAGTAAACATCGTTATCTCCTTTTTTATAGCGCAAAATAAGTTTGTGCTTTCTATAGTTAGTTAACAATCAATATAACTCTTTAAGTTTTAAAAATTTGATATGAGTGTAACAAAATAAAATGTAAGAAAATAAGTTACAATATGATCCTATGACCATGACAGAAGAGATTACATTACCACTAATCGATCCTTCAATTAAAGGACAAATCTTAGATACAGGTGTTATTGGTTTTAGTTTTGCACCACAAATTGTTTTTGGACATGGCTGTATGAATCGAGTAGGATTTTTGTCCTTATTTTTAAAAGCAAAAAATGCATTTATTGTTACTGATACAGAAATTGAAAAACTTGGTTTTGTAAGTAAAACACAAAAGTATTTAGAAAAAAGTGGGGTAAAATCTACTGTATTTAATGAAGTAGAGCCTAATCCTAAAGAAGAAACTATTATAAAAGCTGTTGATAAGTATAAGAGTTCTAATTCAGATATTGTAATTGCAATTGGTGGTGGCTCAGTCATAGACGCTGCTAAAGTAATAAGACTCCTTGTAAAACAAGGTGGACGTCCATCAGACTATGATGCTACAAAATGCACAATTATGGCTATCCATGAGTCTTTGCCACATCAAATCAGCATACCGACTACAAGTGGAACAGGATCTGAAGTTACTGTTGTTGCTATGATTTCTTCTGGAAAAGAAAAATTAACAATCCTTGGATATCCATTAATTTCTACCATTGCTCTTGTTGATCCTCAATTAACAGTTTCTTGTCCTTCTAAACTTACTGCAATGTGTGGAATGGATGCTCTTACTCATGCAATTGAAGCTTTTATTTCACTTCGTGTAAATCCAGTAGCTGACATGTTTTCATTACAAGCTATATCTCTAATCCACCATAATTTGCGAAAGGCTTATTCTATTCCAGAAGATATAATTGCAAGAATAAATATGTCACTAGCAAGTATGCTTAGTGGTATGGCATTTAATCAAAAATCCGTAGGGTTGGTTCATGCTTGTTCACATCAGCTATCTAGCCAATGTAATCTAGCACATGGGTTAGCAAATGCTATTATGCTTCCTCATGTTTTAAGAGCAAATAAAAAAGTTGCTGGTCCAAAATATATAACCATGGCAACAGGTTTTGGATTAAATCTTGAGAACTTAGTTGTAGATGAAGCTGCTGACAAATTTATCTCGGAAGTGGAAAAATTAAACAAAGATATTGGTATACCAAGCAAACTTAGTGATTGTGGGGTCAAAGAAAGTGATATTGAAATAATGATTCCAGGGGCAATTAAAGATATCTCGGCATTAACTAACCCACTACAACCTATTACAAAAGAGCTTGTAGAAAATGTTTATAAAGCAGCATTTTAGTTACTTCCTAGCTAATAGTTAAAAAGGCTTTACCTAATCTTTAGAATTGTACTTATTTTCTCTTGCCTTACCTGTGTTAATATGTATTCCACTCAATATTCTAAGACTTTTTATTATTAATTCATTTATTAAAGGAGAGTATATGCCACTAGCAATACACAATTCTACAATCCCAACAGTTTCTAAACAGCAAGCAGCTATTTCTACTAAACCTAGTATAGCTATAGATATAACAAAAAAAATTATTGATCTAAATAATCCAATAGGATTACTTAAATTATTAGCAACACTTGATCATAAGCTTACTAATAAATATTTAGATTGTTATTATGGAAAGGCTATAACCAAAGAACAATTTATAGAGAAACATGAGCATTTAATAGCTACCTTATCTCATTTCCTTGAAAATGCTAATGCGATTAATCCTTATGCAACCTGCTCTTTATTTTTATCTGATAAAGAATCCAAACTACTTATTAAAGTTGATAGTGAAAGAGCAAATGGAAAAGTTAATAAACTTATTTCTTTTGAACTGAAAACATTCAACGATCAACTCAAGCAAAAATTTGAAGAATTGCAAAATACTGAAACCTTCTGGAAAAAGGAGCTGCTATCTGAAATTACTCAAAGCTTAGAAACATTAATAACAAACCATTTAGAGCATATACCAGGAGTTAAGATTGTTAAAGAAGCTAATAATACAGACTGTATTTTACAAGAAATAAATTAACTTACAGAATTACTCGATGCTTTTCTAGTTAATTCAACGATATCTCGCAAAACACCATTTACAAACTTTTTACTTTCATCTCCACCATATTTATCTGCAATTTTTACGGCTTCATCACAAATAACTTCTGTAGGAGTATCTTTAAAATATAAAAGCTCACAAGCTGCAATTCTAAGGATATCTCTATCTAATCTAACCATTCTGCTTAGTTTCCATTTTTTATCCTTATCTCTGCTTTGTGCAGCTTGTTCAATTGTTTCATTAATCTTATCTTTATTTTGAATATAGTTTCTTAAAAGTTCTAAAGCATAATTTATACTTTGTTCTTGCTTTGTATGTGTCACTAATTCCGGTAATTCCAAGATACTGTAGAGCTGGGTAGCAGCTGCTTGTATATCAGAAACTTGTTTACGTAATACCTTTGTGTCAGGAATCAATACTGAGTTAAGTTGACTTGTATGCTGTTCATTATCTGGATGTTCAATCTCAGCATTCAATAAAAATTTTTCAATCTTTTGTAAATCTGCAGAAACAGAAACAATGTTTGACTTAGCGTAGTCTCCTAAAGAACGGCTTAAAGCGAGTATAATTTTTTCAAATTCTGTTTCTTGTAGCTTAACTTCATCTTTAGGAAGTTGAGGTAAAGCTAAAATTATTAATTCTCTTGCTGCGGTTCTGTTGTTCATTAGTGTAATTTTATAAACTTGTGTATAGGATCACACTCATTATTAAACCAAACCCAAAGAAATTGGGTAAATAACTTAATGTTTAGGAGGTTTATTTAGAGAAAATGACTAAAATTAATTATATTAATATTAAAAACACTGTCAGGATATGTTTATTTTTGGCCATGTTTTTTGTATTTCAAATCTGCATTGGCTTAATAGCAAATGCAGAATCAACTACAAAATTATATTTAAATAATGAAAAGATTAATTCAAATAAAAACCTGAGACTACAAACAATTAATCTTTTCCCAAACTGCAGCAGTCTTACTTGCTTTAAGCGACCCAATGATTTTGAAATTGCAAGCGATGGTTCATTTGTTATAGTTAGTGATTCTTCAAATTCTGGAGAAAAGGGAATTAACTTAAGAAGGTTTAATTT
>JAHFBD010000018.1 GCA_023250175.1 Candidatus Melainabacteria bacterium | reverse complement strand
CCCACCAAAAGTCCATTGTGAAAGTTTTTGATTTATTAGAGACTGTAGTAGATTTTACATTTTAGTTTGTCTTATTGCAATTCTTGAAACTCTTCTGGGGATTCTTGGTTTATTGCTTGTGTTTCTCCAGGAGGCAATTGTGGGGTTTCTTGGTTTATTACTTGAGGCTCTGGTATTTGTGGAATTTCTTGGTTTATTGCTTGAGGTTCTGGTACTTGAGGAATTTCTTGATTTATTACTTGGGGTTGTTGTGGTACTTCTTGGTTTATTACTTGGGGTTGTTGTGGTACTTCTTGGTTTATTACTTGAGGCTCTTGAGGAATTTCTTGATTTCCTTGCCCTTTTTGACTAACTGATCCAATTTCCCCATTAATGGTTTTATTAAAAGGGGCACTTACCGCAGCAAACATTCCACGTGATAAATCTCTAACATCTACAACAACTCCTTTTAACATTCTTTCTAAAATAAAACCTTTTCTTCTTTCAGCATAAGCTAACCTTTGTTCATGTTCTTCTAATTTAGTTGAATGCTCTGCTACTTTACCTTCTAATTCTGTAGTTTTTGCTTCCACATCTTTCACTTTTGTTTCTAATTGATCTACACGTCCTTGAATTGTTTTTATTTCTCCAGAAAACTCATCTAAAAGTTTTGCTAGTTTTGCTAAATCATCTCTATCTAATGCAATCTCATCACTAAAATAAGAAGCCACATCATAAACGGCTGCTGCTAATTCAAATCTCGTAGTTGGCTTCTTCCCTTTATACGTGCCATCTGGATAACCTTCTAAAACATCATACTTCTCAACAAGTTGTTGTACTGCATTATAAGCCCATTCATTTCCTTCAACATCACTGAGTTCATTTACAGCAACCACAGAGGCATCTCTTTGCTTTGTGTTTTGAGCAGCTTGTGCTAAATTGGGTCGCGCAGCTTGTGAATATGCTGTCAAATTAATAGTTAAATAAAAAGCTATACTTAGAAAACTAATTACTCTAATAACATTATTTAAAACCATTAATCAATCTCCATTTATTTCTAATTAAAGAATCCCAACTACATCTAATTGTGTATGATAACTCAATAACAAGAATATTTTTCATAGTTAGCTACATTTAGTAAAAATATGTAATGTTCTAGAGAATTGGAAACAAGAAAACTATTGACTAGAAATTTAAATTGAAAAATACACAAACTAAAATTTTAAATTGGCCGAAGAGAAAGCATTAGGTCATTACCTATTGTTTTGTGGCTAAAAATCCTAAAATTTACAGCTTTTTCAATGTTTTCAAGAGAATTCCAGCTTACTGATGGTAAAGCCTGGGAATCTCCAAATAGTTTTGAAGAAATAAATAAAATATATTCATCAATTAAGTTTTCTGTAAACAACTCACTTGCTAAAACAGGCCCTGCTTCTATCAATATACTTAAAAAACCTAATTTCCCCAATTCAGGAACTAATTGCTTCAAGTCAACCTTATCTTTTTTTATTTCTTCCAACTCAATAACATTAATTTCTTTATTACTTTTAATATAATTATTTATTTTTTCTCTTGGATGTCCATTTTTTGTAACCAAAAATACTTTTGCATTTGGCTGATAAACTTTTGATTCTGGTTTAGTTATCAATTTAGGATCTAGGATTACTCTTGCTGGATTTCTACTATTTTCAAGGTTTCTAACAGTAAGTTCAGGATTATCAGTCTCTATAGTATTTGCTCCAACTAAAATCACATCATAGTAATTTCGTAAACAATGAGCTTCTTTCCGTGCAGCTTCTTCTGTAATCCACTTGCTATTCCTATTTCTTAAAGCTACTTTGCCATCTAAAGTTTGAGCTTGTTTTAGAGTTACCCATGGTAATTTAGTTTTGATCCATTTAAAAAAGAACTTATTTAATTCTTTTCCTTCATCTTCTAAAACTTTTGATATAACTCTTATATTATTTTTTAACAAGATCTCTTCCCCTTTAGAATTAACAAGCGGGTTTAGATCATAATTTGAAAATATTACTTCTTGTATTTTGCTTTTAATAATCAGATCAACACAAGGAGGAGTTCGTCCTTGGTGACAACATGGCTCCAGATTTACTATTAATGTACCCCCTTGGGCTTTATCACCAGCCTCCCTAATAGCCAAGACTTCTGCATGTTCGCTACCCACCTTATTGTGATACCCTTTCCCAACAGGTACTCCATTTTTATCCAAAACAATAGCACCAACAATTGGGTTTGGCGAGGTTCTACCTAATCCATTTTTTGCAAGATCAAAACATTCTTGCATATAATATTCAGCTTGAGTTAAATCTTGATCAACTGTGTAATTCATAAAAACTTACTTCAAAGAACAAATCCCTTTCTTTGATTCTCTATTAGTCTCTTCTCCAACCGGCTGTAAAGGACTATTTACCCTTATAGTTTTTCTGCTTACTACAATAGGATAACTAACTCCTGGCAACTCCGCTAAAATATTAATCAGATAAAGCCCACTCATACCTTGATAATTCAAATCAACTTTTCCTTCAAACTCTCCTTTTGAATTTGCTTTTATCCCTCCTTTTAATGGTATTTCTTTTGGAGAACCATTTTGAATAGAAGAAAGAAGTGTTGGAGCCAATACTGCTGTGGCACCACCCGTAAAAGGTGCTCCACCAATAGCCCCTATAACACCTAATCCTTTAATCACCTTAACAAGGTTACTTTTTGTTGTATCCCCATAAGCTATATAATCCTGAGGAGGGAGATATGGCTTTAAAGTATCATTATCAAAAGTTAAACTATTGTTTTCTTCTGTAAAATCTAATGGATTAAAGTAGGCAATTGAAACTGCTTTAAATTTATAAGGTGGTTTAATTCTTCCACTTATAACAATTTTTTCACCCCAATTTGCTTGTGGTTTAACAGGAGAAATATCAACACCACTCGTTATAAACTCACAGATAGAAACAAATTTCTTTTTATCTTTTGATAATGCAAACCCAACCCCTAATTGATTTACATATGGACTAAATAAAATTTGGGAATCGTCCTGGCTTGCTAATATAGCCTGAATTAATTGTTGTGCTAAAAGCTCAGTAAGTCTAATATTTTTATCATCAGTATCTGTTTCAAATCCTTTAATAACCTCAACAACTGAACCAAAACCACCTGCCTGTGAGTATCTTTCATCTGGTCCTTGATTTTTCAAATTATAATATGACAAATAACCTTTCAAGATTAAATCATTAGCTTGATCACTAGCTACGTGAGAAGCTATATCATCTTTAGACAATGGCAATAAACCTCTTAAGCCTCTTTCATTATTTACCAGCTCAGCTAAAAGTTCTAAGAAAGAATTTGCGTCAAGAATTTTTGTTTTATTATTTTCATAGCCTAATACTGTTTTAACTAATTTATTGTTTGTTTTATTTTCTTTAATTTCTTTAACAGGCTCTTCTAACTTACTAATGTCTTCTTCCAAAGCATCACCAGCAACATCATCACTTCCTAAAACTGCAAGTTTTACCCTTTGAGTCCTAGAATACAAAGACTCACTTAAAAAGGACTTGCCAAAAACATCTTTTTCTATTTTAGTTAATCTATCCGTAATCTTTAATACCGGAGAGGATTGACCAAATAATACAATCTCAACCTTTCCAATTACGGGATAATTATCCGGGACAGAAGCAGAAGCAGCAGAAGCAGAAGCAAAAGAAAAAAGAGAAAAGAGAAAAGAAAGAACAAGAACTATTAAATACCTTCTATGTCTATAAATCATCTTCTGCCTTGCTTTCACTCTGCTGGATACATAGAGTCTATCAAATGTTTATATTTTTGCTCTACAAATTTTCGTTTAACCTTTAAAGTCGGTGTAATTTCCCCTGATTCAATAGTAAATTCTTTAGGCAAAATAGTAAATCGTCTTATCTGTTCATAATCAGCAAAAGGGGCTGTTTGTAATTTAATTTCTTCATCTATTAACTTTACTACTTCAGAATTATTACATAAGGAATGGATATCCAAACCATCCATGTCACTATTATGCTTCTTAAAATATTCTTGAATGGATGGAATTTCTAGTGTAACCAATGCAGACAAATATTTTCTTTTATCTCCAATCACAATCGCATTACTAATATAAGGTGAGGCTTTCAGTACATTTTCAATATTTTGTGGAGCAATATTTTTTCCTGCAGAATTAACAATAATATCTTTTTTCCTATCAGTAATTTTTAAGAACCCATCTTTATCAACTATACCAACATCCCCAGAAGCAAACCAACCATCGATAAAAGCAGCTTTAGTAGCTTCTTCATTTTTATAATATCCAAGAAATACATTTGGGGATTTAATCAATATTTCACCATCTTCAGCAATTTTTATTTTTGAATTAGCTAATGGCTTACCAACAGTACCAGTTTTCATAGCTTTAAAGCTATTCACAGTAACAGGTGCAGCAGTCTCTGTTAATCCATAGCCCTCTAAAGCCGGTATACCAATGATATTAAAAAAATCTGCAATGTCTTTGGACAATGGTGCACCACCTGAGACAAAACATTTTAATGTTGGTGCAAGCTTATTTCTTATTTGAGAAAACACTAACTTGTCTAAAATTTTATATTTTGCCAGATTAAAAAGTCTAATTGGTAAGATTTTTTTTCGTGGATTAGCTAGGACATCTTTAGCAGTATCAAAAGCTATTTTAAAAAGTCTTTTCTTACCTTCTGGTAATGTGTTTAACTGAGTCTGTAATTTAGAATACATTTTTTCTAAAAGTCTCGGAACAACTAGCATAATAGTTGCTTTTGAATCTTTTAAAGCACTTGCAATTTGATCTATATTTGAACAATAACAAATAGTACACCCACAATAAAGTGCATAATAAAATCCACCAACTCTCTCAAACACATGAGATAGAGGCAAAAAAGAAAGAAATTTATCATCCTCATCAATTGGCAAAACCCCTGGCAATGCCTTAATAACACTCATAATATTTTTATGAGTTAGCATAACTCCTTTGGGAGGACCTGTTGTCCCAGAAGTATAAATAATAGTTGCAAGATCATCAATACTTATACCTTTAATATGCTTTTGAAGAAGATAAGGATCTTTGGAGAAATTAAGCTTGCCTTTATCTTTTAATGTCCGTAAGCTTAATATTCTTGGGTCATGTACTGGTAGATCTCCAAGATCTTCAATCACTACTGCATATTTTATATATGGAAGACTATTCCATTGAGAGCGGATTTTTTGAAGTTGCCCTTTATCTTCTAAAATTATAATTTCACACTTTGCATTATTTAAAATATAATTAACTGCATCTTCTGGTAAAGTTGGATAGATAGGAACAACAACTCCTCCTCCACTTAAAATTGCCAAATCACAGTTAGCCCATTCATATCTTGTATTTGACAAAATAGCAACATTATCTCCCTTTTTTAAACCTAATTCTATTAACCCATATGTAATAGCTTGAACAGTAACTGCTAAATGTCTCCATGAAATAGTTCTATATGGTTCGTTTCGTCTTAACCTATATTCAACAGCTATTTTGTTTTTATTTTTTTCAGCTTGCTTGACAAAAAGCTCTGCTAGATTATTTGTCATCATTTTTAATTAGCTTCCAGCACTATAAATCCATTAAACGTCAATTGATGATTGCAACATACAACACAAAACCTCACAATAATTATATAATTCTAACTTATAAGCACCTTTATAAAGCTAAAATCCCATGAATGTAATATTAGATAGTAATGAAGTAACAAAAACTCTAAAACGACTAGCACATGAAGTCATTGAAAATTATGTTGATTTAAGTAGTTTAGTAATAATAGGAGTTGTTACACGAGGAGAATTTTTGGCAAAAAGATTGCAAGAGCTTATAGAAGAAATAGAAAAAACTACTGTTGCTTATGGTTATCTTGATGTCACATTATACAGAGATGATTTGGATCATAGAAAATCTCTCAAGCCAAGTAAAACCAGTAAAGTACCACATATAGATCATAAAGATGTTTTATTAGTAGATGATGTTTTATATGAAGGAAGAACAATAAGGGCTGCACTAGATGCAATTAAAGACTTTGGAAGACCCTCATCAGTAAAACTACTTACACTCATTGACAGAGGACATAGAAAACTCCCAATTAGTGCTGACTTTGTAGGAAAGAAGATTTCAACAAGCTTAAACCAAAGTGTTAGAGTCAACATTTTGGAAATTGACAATAAAGACTCTATAGAAATTGAAGATAAAGTAATGACAGCCTAAGAGCTATAAAAGAATCAAAAATAATGAGTACAACCTCTTCAACACAAAACAACTCCCAAGTTATAAGCTCTTCATCTCCATCGCTTTTAATTCAAACCAAAGATCTAAACAAACATTTCCCGATTCAACGTGGATTCTGGTCTAAAACTATTGGTTATGTTAAAGCCTTAAATAATATAAATTTGGATATTTACAAAAGTCAAATTCTTGGAATAGTAGGAGAGTCTGGGTGTGGAAAATCAACACTAGGAAAACTGATACTACGACTAATAGAACCAACTAAAGGCGAAGTCATTTATTCTAATAAAAATATATATTCTCTCTCAGGAGCAGAGTTAAGAACTCTTAGACAAAAACTTCAAATAGTTTTTCAAAACCCATATTCAAGTTTAAATCCAAGAATGAAAATTAGCGAAATTATAAAAGAACCTATAGTGGTACATAAGGTCTTGAAAGATAAGAGCCTAGTAAACAATAGAATAGATGAGCTTTTAAGCCTTGTTGGTTTGGAAAAACAACTTGGAACAAAATATCCTCATGAACTATCAGGAGGACAAAGACAAAGGGTTGCTATAGCACGAGCTTTATCACTAAACCCAGAATTCTTAGTACTTGATGAGCCTGTTAGTGCCTTAGATGTATCAGTACAAGCACAAATATTAAATTTACTATTAGATTTACACAAGACATTAAATTTAACTTATTTATTTATTTCACATAATTTATCCGTAGTAAGTTATCTATCGACTCAAATTACTGTTATGTATCTTGGACATATCGTTGAAACTGGTCCGAAAGAAAGCATTATTAACTCTCCTAAACATCCCTATACCGTAGCACTATTAAGTGCTGCACCAAAAATAGAAATCCCCACTGAAAAACCACCAATTAAAAACCCAGGAAGAAAAGAGAAAATTATTTTAACAGGAGAAATACCTGACCCATCAAATCCACCTAGTGGTTGTACATTTAGAACAAGATGCCCTATCGCAAAAGAACTCTGTTCAATTGAAGAACCAAAACTCATAAAACATAATGAACAATTAGTTGCTTGTCACTACCCCGGAGAACTAAAGTAACTTTCTTAAAAAATCTACTCTCTATCAACAACAGCTTCTTGTGTTAAAACTTCCAATTGGCTTAAATATTCAAGTCTCTTTCTTTCAGCTTCTGCAAAATTTGATGCTTCAACTGTAAACATTTTTATAAAATTTAGGGGTATTAGATTTTTAGCATAATTTCTATAAGCAGGCGAATCATCCATTCCATAGCTCTCAAGCTCTACATAATCCTGTCCTACTCTAATTACTTTTCCAACAATACCACTTCCATCATGGAAATAAACTTTTATCCATTTTTTACTTTCAGCAGTTCTTTCTAATCGGGTTTTAATATTCATAGGTTATTAGTTTTAATTAAGCTTTCTTGCTATTTTAAATCACTTAATTATATATTTCAAGTTTTATATTTACTTTTTATACATGAATTAGCTCTCAATAATTAAGTTATAGTGCTTTTCAACCAAATTTCTTAACAAATTTTTTGCATTTTTTATAGATTCATTTAATGACTGATTGCCAGACCTTAACTTCAAGACTAAATCAATTCTATAATTTTTCCAATTAATACCTTTCTCAGACTCACCACATAAAACAATTATCTTCTTTTTATTTACATTTACTCGTCTCGTTAATTTTATTAACTCATATACTCCCTTTCCCATAAACGTTTGAGCATCTAATTTTCCTTCACCCGTAATTATAATATTTGATTTTTTTATTTTATTCTTTAAATTAATCATTTCTTCCAAATAAGAAAATCCAGATAAGAGATCCGCATTCAAAAATGATTTAAGCATAAATGCTACACCACCAGCTGCTCCTGTCATCGGATACTTACTATAATTTTTTCCTGTAGTATGTAAAGTGATTTTTGCAAAATTTTTCATACCTTTCTCTAAGATCACCCTCTGCTTATAATTAGCACCTTTTTGTCTTGAAAAATTAATTGTCCCTTTTGAACCAACTAGTATATTTTTCACATCACATAGAGCAAATATTTTACACTTATAGATTCTCTTATCAATTCCAGTTAAATCTATTTTCTTTAGTTGACTTAATGCTGCTCCAGAAGGCTTTAACTCATTATTATTTTTATCAAGCAATTTTGCTCCTAAAGCATATAAGATACCAAGCCCACCATCAACAGTAGCACTACCACCCAAGGAAACGACTAAACTTCTACAACCCCTATCTAAAGCCGCCTTAATTAATTCTCCAGAACCATAAGTATTTGCTACCAGAGGATTAAGTTCATTATCTTTTAAAAGATTTATACCGGATGATTTAGCTAATTCTATTACTGCTGTCTTCTTATTTAAAAGTAACCATTTCGATTTAATTTTTTTCATCAAAGGATTATAAACATTACAATTAACAAATTTAGAGTTCTGGATATAATAATGCAAAACATCTATTGTGCCATCTCCACCATCAGCAATAGGAACCATCTCACACCCTAAATTTTTACCTCTTAATTTCAAGACAGAATATATAACTTTTGCAGCTTCTATTGCTGACAAAGAGTGTTTAAAAGCATTTGGGGCTATAAGAATTTTTTTGGACACCTCAAAATATTAGCACTTGGTGTTAATATTGTTTGTTATGAAAACCAAACAAAAAGGTTATTTTGGTAATTACGGTGGATTATATGTCCCAGAAACAATCATACCTGCATTAGAAGAACTAGAAAAAGCTTTTAATAAATACAAAAATGAAAAAGATTTTAAAAGTGAGTTAAACAATCTCTTACAAACATATGCAGGAAGACCAACACCACTATATTTAGCAAACAGGCTTACAGAGTACTTTGGAAAAGCAAAGATATATTTAAAAAGAGAAGATCTATGTCATACCGGTGCACATAAAATAAATAATTGCATTGGGCAAGCACTCTTGGCAAAAAGACTTGGCAAAAAAAGAATTATTGCAGAAACGGGAGCAGGTCAACATGGTGTAGCAACCGCTACTGTCTGTGCTCTATTGAATTTGCAATGTAATATCTACATGGGTAAGCTTGATATAAAAAGACAAGAATTAAATGTTTTTAAAATGCAGTTGCTTGGTGCCACTGTAATTCCTGTAGAAACTGGCTCACAGACATTGAAAGATGCTACCAGTGAAGCAATCAGAGACTGGATTACAAACATTAAAAACACTCATTATATTATTGGCTCTACTGTAGGACCTCATCCATATCCTACACTTGTAAGTTACTTCCAGTCTGTAATTGGACAAGAGATTCAGCATCAATTAGCTAAAACTCCAGATTATATTGTTGCTTGTGTAGGTGGAGGCTCTAACTCCATAGGAATTTTTTATCCCTATATTAATTCATACATTAAAAAGAGTAAACGAAAACCTACTCTGATTGGAGTTGAAGCTGGTGGAACATCCCTATTAAATGGACATCATGCTGCTACTTTAACACTAGGCAAGCCCGGTATTTTACATGGATCATATAGCTATTTACTACAAAACAAGGACGGACAAACTCAAGAAGCACATAGTATTTCAGCTGGATTAGATTACCCTGGAGTAGGTCCACAACATGCCGATTTGAAGGATAAAAAACTAGTAACCTACAAAACCATATCAGACAAAGATGCTATATGGGCATTTAAGCTATTATCAAGGTTAGAAGGAATAATCCCTGCCCTAGAATCATCTCATGCAATTGCCTACTTAAAATACTTAATACCACATACTAAAAAGAGTGAAATTGTAATTGTTAACCTTTCTGGAAGAGGAGATAAAGACATAAATACTATGCAAAAATTAAAAAAATCTAAAATTCCATTTTAAGGTTAAGAAATTATAGACATAAGAATCTTAATCTTCATAAAATCAATGTGTATCAAAAAAATACAAGCAATTTCTTAATGTAACTAGTTAGGGTTTTAGTTTGTATTTGAAATTTTTATTTTAAAAATCAAATTTTTAAAATTGCATTTTAGAAATAAGTAATGTCACAAATCAAACCAATAAGTTGCCTTGAAAGGGTTAATAAAATATACCCGGATTTTACTTTTCCAATAAATACTGAGGCACGAAGTGAATCCGCCCCGAATGATGACTATGAATCAATTAACTTCGCTGGTCTTGGTAATAAAAATCAATCAGAAGAAGATAAAAGGAACTGGGCAAACGATACAAAAAAACTTGCAATTAAAAGCAAAGCTTTCTATTTACTAGAATTACCTTTAAAAATAGCATCGTATTTTATTTCAAATTCACAAGGTGAGGAAAACTGGATTACAAAAGGATTTTTTCTTGCGGAAAGACTCTCGGGAACTGTGGCTGGTATGTTTAGAAATATGATTTACAGTCACAAAGATTCTAAGGGTAATTTAGATGACAATGTAGGAGCTGAAAACTGGGCAAGTAAAGATGAGAACTTTGGGGATAAGAAAACAGCTTGGTTATCAAATTTCAACAACTCTCTTCAAACAAAATGTAGATTTGCTGTACCACTTTTAGGACTAATTAGTCCTGATTTAGCCAATGATATTGATAATGCGTTTTTCCGTATGGTGGACAGCTCCTGGTGGCGTAAAATGGCTTTTAATTCGGGTTTTTATCCAGGTATCGTTCAAGATCTGTTAACAAAATGGTCTGCTACTTTTACTGGAGGTAATAAAGAACATCCTCCAGCATTACAGTTCGTTAAAGAACAATTTAATAGACATCTAGAAAGTGCAAGAAATGCAAACAAAAATCTAAAAGAAATAAAGCCAGAAGAAAGAAACACAGCATTACTCAAATGGTGTAATTACATGGATCAGGTAACTTCTGTAATTATGCCATTTATATCGTTACCATCTAATTTAGTAGGTGACACAATGAGACCAATTTTAAGAAGATTAGATCTGCATGGACCTCTCAGAACAATAATTCGAACACTTAGCGTTGCTGATAGATCTTTAGTCGGGATAAACTATTGGTTTCGACACTATCTACCAGAAACAATTAGCGAAGCAAAGCAAGGAATAACAAACGTATTTAAACCCTCTAATTTATATTTAGCATCATTAGTAGGTGATGTCTTGGATTTACCGCTAACAATATTTGAAGACAAGATTAATGAGTCACCATCTCTTATTCAACATTCTATAGAAATTATGAGAATTATAAAAGATAATGCTTTTGATATGTTCTGGGCTGCAAAAAGAGTTACACGTGCTGATGAAGTGCTTGATAAATTAAATCACACAAACTCATAAACAATTTCAATTCAAACTTGGCTGAACAGAATCTGAGTTAGGTTGCATTTCTACACTATCTGATAACATCTGTCCAAAGCTTGGAACACTTGCTTGTGCTGCTCTAGAGTACAAATAGCCAGTACCTGCTGGTATTAAACGTCCAATAATTACATTTTCTTTTAGACCACGCAACCAATCTTTTTTGCCTTTGATTGATGCATCAGATAGAATCCTTGTAGTTTCTTGGAAGCTTGCAGCAGATATAAAACTTTCTGTATTTAAGCTTGCTTTTGTAATCCCTAGCAGTATTGGTTTATAAATAGGTGGTGCTGGTTCTTGTGATATTAATTGTTTTGCCCTTTCTATCTCCACCTTTATATCTTTCAGCTCTACCAACTCACCTGGTAACAGAATAGTATCACCAGCATCTTCAATACGAACTTTTCTGGTCATTTGCTTAATAATAATTTCAATATGTTTATCAGCAATTTCAACACCCTGACTTCGATAAACTTTTTGGACTTCATCAAGCAAGTATTGTTGTACTGCTTCAACCCCCAATAAATTTAAAATATCATGAGGATTTGATGGACCATCTGTCAATGATTGTCCAGCTTTTACATCTTCCCCATCCTCAACAATTACATTTAGTCCTAGCGGTATTGATACTTCTTTTTGAACATCACCCGCAACCAAGACTAAACGACTGACATCTTCTTCTTGTATAATTTTCACTTTTGCACTTAGCTCAGATAAAATAGCTGCATCTTTTGGCTTTCTTCCTTCTAACAATTCTTCTACACGTGGTAACCCTTGTACGATATCAGCAGTTTTTACTCTTTCATATACAAGCGCTGCAAGTTGATCACCTCTTTGAACTAAATGTCCTTGATCACATAAAAGCTGTGCCCCTGTACTAACAAGATAAGGTCTTCCTTTTCTTATTATTACAGCCTTTTGATCGATAGAAATTATTTGACCAGAACAAGCTGCTTCGGTCTGACCACCCACTTTATCATTCAACCGAATAAAATCACCAACCTTCACTTGAGGCTTTGCTGTGGTCTCCTGTTTGATTAAATCATTGCTGGTTATTATAAGTAGTCTTTTTTCTTGTTGAGTACTTAAGCTAACTTCACCAGGTGTCCTTGCTAAAACTTGTGTTTTTGCAAGTGCAACACCAGGAGCAATATGATCATGATCACCAACTAATAATTGAGTAACATTTGTGTCTTGTTCTCTTCTTAAAACAATATTCTCTTGAACAATAATTTGTAACTCTTGTTTTTCATCATCAGTTTTAGCAATTTCTACTTTTCCTTTTAAGGTAACCAAATCACCACCCATAGTAAGCACTAGGCTTGTTTTTGACAGTGGTCCACCATTAAAGTTTCTTACTCTTTCTCCATCTCTATATAACATTTGCGTTACTGCTAAAAGTGCAATATTTTGATCTGTAGAATATCCTTGGAAATAAACTTTCTTAGGTTCAATAGCAAACTCTTGTACTGGTCTAAGAAGTAGTTTTACTGTACCCTTTTCTTCATTTTCAATTACTGATATAACTTTTGTAGAATCAACTGTCATTCCAGGATATATTTCTGTTCCTGCTTTTACAATTTCTCCATCTTCTACTTTTAATTGTGTCGGCTCTGGAATATCATGCAACTCTCCAGCTCTTACTATAACTTCGTGAATAATATCATTATCTATTTTTATTTGAACAACACCATCAAGATGAGTAAAAACATCTTTTACAATTTCTTGACCAGCTTTTACTTTTTCTTCATTTTCAACAAGCTTTAAGCTTACATCCTTACTTAAATAATGAATCTCTTCTGGAACAAAAAGTATCTTTCCTGGTTGTGTAATAATTCTAGAATCATCAACTTCAAGCCCTTCATATCTTACTTCCCCGGCTGTAGTAACTGCCATTACACCATCATCTACTAACTCTGCAATAACGCTTTTGTTTTCTAAAGTTTCCTCCGGAACGACTTTAATTGTATAAATTTCTTCCGGGGTTGTTTTAGTAGCTTTGATTTTCCAGGAGTTACCTTGTTTTGTAGTTTCAAATTTTGCATTATCTGCACCAACTCTTGCAATTACTATACTTACTTCATGTCCTTGAACTAGTCTTTGAATTTTCTCTTTCCCTGATTTTACTTCTTCTATCACTAAATCATCATTAAATCTAACTTCTCCGCCTCTTTCTGCAATAATCAAAGTTTCAGCTAAAATATCTCCTTTATTAACCTGATGACTATCTGCAACAGCAAGCCTACTGCCTGGTGGAAGATTATAAACATCTCCATCCAAAATCCAAATAACACCACCCTTATTTGCAGTTCTAGAAATATTTCCTTGTCTATCTACTCTTTCATCAACACTGAATCCTTGAAAGAGTATTTGCCCTGGACGATCTGAAATTATATCTTTAGTAGCTCTTTCTATAAGTCCTTTTTGTTGGATCTCTGTAAATTCTGCAATTAGATCACCTTTTGAAACATTAACTCCACTCTGATATCTTATTTGAGAAGCCGCTGGTAAAAAGAATTCATCTTTCCCAATTTTTATCTTGCCTTCTTTAGTAGTTTGTAAGACTGTATCCCCATACCTTGTTCTAAATTCTCTAGTTGGAATATCATATCTTACGATATCATCTACAGATGATATAACTTGCTTTCTCTTTGTATTACCTGCCACAACTCCACCAGTATGGAAAGTTCTCATGGTTAATTGTGTCCCTGGTTCTCCAATTGACTGAGCAGCAATTATGCCTACAGCCTCACCAATATCAACAATAGTATTAGTGGTTAAACTCCATCCATAGCAAAATTGACAAATGCCATATGGTAAATCACAGACAAGTGGTGAACGAACTTTGAGTGATTGAATCCCTGCCATACTTATAAGACGAGCTTTCTCACGTCCTATAATTTCATTTCTTTTAACGACAATTTCTTTTGTCCCTGGTTTTACAACATCATCTACAGATACTCTACCAATAATACGATCAGTGATATCGACCGTAAGTTTATCCCCTTCAAATAAAGCATAAACAAAAACACCCCTCTTACTACCACAGTCATGTTCTCTAACCGTAACATCTTGTGCAACATCTACAAGTCTTCTTGTTAAATATCCAGAGTCAGCAGTTTTTAATGCCGTATCAACAAGCCCTTTTCGTGCACCATAGCTAGAAATAATATACTCCGTAACATTTAGTCCTTCTTTAAAGTTCGTCTTAATTGGAAGATCGATGATTTGTCCTTGTGAGTCCGCCATTAATCCTCTCATCCCAACTAACTGTCTCACCTGACTTAAGTTACCTCTTGCACCAGAAAATGCCATCATATAAACTGGATTTAGTCTATCAAAGGTCTCTACAACCTTTTCAGTCAATCTTTCCGTGGTCTCTGACCAAGTATCAATAACTTTGTTATATCTTTCTACTTCAGTAATATCTCCTCTTTCATATTTTTTTTGTGCATCTTCAATTTGAGCCTCTGCAGCACGAATTAAATCTTTTTTCTCCTCTGGCACAGTTAAATCTTCTATGCTTATAGTAACTCCAGCTTTAGTAGCAAATTGAAAACCTAGATTCTTTAACTCATCCCCAACCTCACTTGCTATTGCAGCACCATATTTTTCATAGATTTCCAAGACTAGCCTGGATACTTTTTTCTTATCTAGGATTTCATTAATAAATCTCATTTTTTCTTTTGTTTTTAAATCCTGGTGCATTTGTTAACTCATCTCCATTTCTGAAATAAAATTTATTTCGTATTTAAAATCTTTCTTATCGTCTGATTAAAAATAATGCGACCTACTGTAGTATTTAATCTGTCAGCATCATCTCTTACATTAATCTTTGCATGAAGATCAATAACACCGACTTCATAGGCTGCAAGGGCATCATCAAAACTATAGAAATTCATTCCAGCACCTTTGCATTTTTGAGGATCTGCTGAACTTCCTTTTTCCACAGTCAGGTAATATATACCAAGAACCATATCTTGAGTAGGCGTAATAGTTGGTTTACCACTTGCTGGTAAAAGAATGCTATTACTTGCAAGCATTAACATTCTGGCTTCAGCTTGTGCTTCCACTGATAGCGGTATGTGTACTGCCATTTGATCACCATCAAAGTCGGCATTAAATGCTGCACAAACTAATGGGTGTAATTGTATAGCTCGTCCTTCTACTAACACAGGTTCAAATGCCTGAATACCAAGTCTATGTAATGTTGGCGCACGATTTAAAAGTACTGGGTGCCCTTGAATAACTTCTTCTAAGATTTCCCAAACAATTGAGGTCCCTCTTTCTATTTGTTTTTTAGCAGACTTAATGTTTTGGCAAATTTGCCTTTCTATTAATTTATTAATTACAAATGGTTTAAAAAGCTCAACAGCCATTTCTCTAGGTAACCCACATTGATGTATTTTTAATTTAGGACCGACAACAATAACCGATCTTCCAGAGTAATCAACTCTTTTTCCTAAAAGGTTCTGACGAAATCTACCTTGCTTACCTTCAATAATGTTTGAAAGTGATTTTAATGGTCTCCCGTTTGATCCGGTGACAACTCTTCCTCTCCGCCCATTATCTATAAGAGCATCAACGGCTTCCTGTAACATTCTCTTTTCATTACGAACAATTATTTCTGGAGCCCCCATGTCTAAAAGTCTAGCAAGACGATTGTTTCTATTAATCACACGCCTGTACAAATCATTTAGATCACTTGTTGCAAACCTACCACCATCTAACTGAACCATTGGTCGTAAATCTGGTGGAGTAACAGGCAAAACATCCAAAACCATCCAGGTTGGATCAGTCTTTGAATCAATTAAACTTTCTACAAGTCTAAGCCTCTTGATAATTTTTGCACGTCTCTGTTGGCTACCACTTGCACCAGCAAGCTCTTTACGCAGTTTTTGTGCTAACTCTTCTAAACCAAGTAATGACTTAAGTTCTCCACGCTCTTCTCTGCTTTTAGCATCAGGAAACTCATATACTGGTTTTGCAATATCTTCTAAAATAATCTTTAATGCTTCTGCTCCAATCCCAACCTCAAACTGAGCATTCTCATCCTGCGATAATAATTCATATTCTTCTTCAGAAAGTAATTGATTTTTTGTTATTGTTTCTACATTACCAGGATTTAAAACAATATATTGATTGAAATAAATTACTTGTTCTAAGTCCTTTAATGGAGTATCCGATAATAAACTTAAATAGCTTGGTATTCCCTTTAAAAACCAGATGTGACAGACAGGTGCAGCTAGCTTTATATGCCCCATTCTATGTCTTCTAACTTTAGATTCAGTAACCTCAACTCCACATCTTTCACAAACAATTCCTTTATGTCTTACTCTCTTGTACTTACCACAATAACATTCCCAATCTTTTGTTGGTCCAAAGATCCTCTCACAAAACAAACCATCTTTTTCAGGTTTTAATGTTCTATAATTAATCGTTTCTGGTTTTGTGACTTCACCATAAGACCAGCCCATAACCCTGCCTGGAGAAGCAATTTTAATCTGGATATGATTAAATCGATCAAAGATTGATGCTGCATTTGGTTGATTACCATTTAGTTTTATTGTATTTTCTTGAACTGCCACTTTTTACCTCACCCTTTTATTTTTTAGTTTTTAATTTTCAAGATGTCAATTACCAATTGCTTATGGTCCTTCATCGACAAAATCATCCTCTTTAGCTTCCGGGAAAACAGCTTCTTTTTCCTCTATCACAAGATTTCCACTAGCTTCTTGTTCTTCCATATCACTTTTAATATTTGCACCGACTATAGCAAAGTCTTCTGGCGGAGGACCCATATGCAAGCCTTGCAATTCATCATCAATACCTAAATCACGACTTGATAACGATATTTGCGGTTGTGGCTTTCGTGATTCATTATCATCACTTGTTAAATCTATTTCTTCATCATGTCCATCAGGATGTCTACGCAATATCGTTATATCAAGGCCAATAGATTGTAGCTCTCTAACCAAAACCTTAAATGATTCTGGAACCCCTGGTCTTGGTATATTTTCACCCTTAACAATGGCTTCATATGCACGGCTTCTTCCTACAACATCATCTGATTTAACAGTTAACATTTCTTGTAATATATAGGCAGCACCATATGCTTCAAGCGCCCAACATTCCATTTCACCTAGTCTTTGTCCACCAAACTGAGCCTTACCACCTAAGGGTTGTTGTGTTACCAAACTATATGGTCCAGTACTTCTTGCATGGATTTTATCATCAACAAGATGAACAAGTTTCATCATATAAATTT
>JAHFBD010000017.1 GCA_023250175.1 Candidatus Melainabacteria bacterium | reverse complement strand
ATTTACAACTAAGAATATTTTACTCTTAGCAAAAAATGGGGACTCTCTTGCTTTACCAGCAGCTTCACAATGGTTTGCAATAAAACATTATTCACAAAATTCTGTTTCTAATGCTGACTATATAGCACTAGAATCACTAGCAATACTAGGTCAAAAAGACAAAACAGCATTTGAGGTATTAAAAAGAGTTGGGGCTTCATTCCCACGAATGTTTACTAATGCATATTTTAGTGGAAGTGCTAGTTTAGCAGATACACCATCAAGAAGAGCCGGGGTTGAAATTATTAAAGCACTAAATGCTAATAAAACCCAAGCTCGTGAATTAATTACCTCTATGGCTGATAAAAATGCAAAATTAGTCTGGTCTGATCCTACAGATGAAGGCGACACAAAGACTATAAACTCTATACGTGAAAGTGGAAGAACTCTAGCTTTAGTTACAATGGGACAATTCGACTCAAGCAATAGTTTTATTCCCTACTTAAGAGGCGTACTTAAAAGTCAATTTGCAGAAGAAGGAGACAAAAGACTAGCAGCAATTGGTGTAGCTCTTGGAAAAGACAAAGAGTCTATGGAACCACTTCTAGAAATGGGAATGAATGAAACCTTAAGCTTAAAAGTAAGAACACTAGCACTCCAGGCAGCCGTATTTCTTAACCAAGGCGAGCTTATTCCTGAATCTATCCGCAAAAAAGCAGAAGGAGAATCTCCGTTTAACCCTACTAAACTTGGTATGTACTTCCCATCTACAAACCGCATGCAAGGAAATCCGCTTAGTAATAGTGATGACTTACTAAAACAAATACAAGATGCAAATCCATTTCATAATAAGATTTCTAGCTCATATAATACCTGGATTACAGAGCAAGAAATGCTTAATAAAGCCCGAGCACAAAAGGGTGAGACCCCGATTGCTGTTAGTGATGAAGATAAGCTCAGTGTAATTCTTCACAATATGCGAAAAGTATTTGGAAAATCAAATGAAGGAACTTTAGCAAATATAGCATCAAGAAAGAGCATAGAAAAACATCTAAGCGGAATGGTAAAGTATCTGGACAGTTGTAAAGAAAAGGGGAATGCTGTTCAACTAAATTTTGCTATTCCAATGATGGATATTCTTAGCCAATCAAACTATGAACCTGCGACTAAAACACTGGCTCATATGGCAACATATCCTGAAGCATATACTGTTGATGATAAAGTCAATGACAATGTCTTTGGTATTTTACTAAATAATCTCCAAGCTACAGTATTAAAAGCAGTAGCTATTGAAGATCTAGGAGGAACTGTTACTTTAAGTGATGCAAATGATTCTGGCGCAAAAGTTCTACACACAATTGCAAGAAAAGAGTCTTCTAGGATGTACAGAGGTGTGTCCAAAATTGCATTACAAACATTAGCTGATCGATATGACAACTATAATAAAACTCTCAATCCTTTAGTAGACCCAAATCCAAAAATTATGATTGCCCGAGATGAGCATGCCAAGCAGATTGTAGGTCATATGCAATTTCATCAAAAAGGACTTGAAACAGCAACTCAAATACGCTTAGTTAGCTTAGTAGAAGAGTTTGATCATGCAAGAATTGCAGATAAAATGGGTGCTACAAAAGATCTTTTAGTGCTTGCACATGAAGCATCAAAGAAAGATAAAAATGCACCGCTTATCAGATCAGTCATGCATGCTTTATTAGCAAATGGACGAAAAGTAGATGATGTAAAAAAAGCACAGTATAATTTTGATGAGAAAACTACTGCTAATCTAGAAAGTCTATATAAAATGATAGATAGGCAAGAATACTGGTTAGGTAGTGCTGCAAATCAAAAATATACAGGAAAGGGAGTTGAGGTAGCAGTTCTAGATGGAGGATATGTTTATCCAGTAAAGTTCTATCCAAATCTAGAAAAGAAGATTATCTATCCGGAAAACATAATTAAATGGGGTGATTTAACAGAATCACTTGATTTACATCCTACCGCAGTAGCTGCAACTACTCACAAAGTAGCTCCAGATGCAACGATTAGGACATATAGCTGGTTAGCAAGTATTCCTGAGGTACCATTTAGACCATTTGAAACTCAGGATGCAGGAATGATGGCTATGGAAGATATGGCTCAACTTATGCTTGAAGATAAAGCAAACATAAATGTAATAAACCATTCTTATGGTTTTTCAAACTTTATCTTAAATAACCAAAAACTAAGAGGAGAAGTTATTGATTTGACTTCTGCTTTTATGGAACTCTTAAGCAGGATGGATGTAAAACATACCGTAGCTGCTGGAAATGAGCATGGGGGGCATCCAGCTTTTGTTCAGTATGGTGGGGTTGGTGAAAGAAATAGCCTTGGGTCCAGATTTGGAAATGACAATAAAGCAACTTTGCCTGATGGTGTTTTTATAGCATCAGCTATGGACAAGTATGCTAATAGAATTGCTGAGTTTTCAAGCAAACAAAACCCGCTTCGGCTTGCTGAAGCAGTTAAAATGCTTAGCTTCCAGGGAGTACACGTAGTCGTTCCTTGGGTAGATAATGGTAAATGGGTTTTAGAACCTGCAAACGGTACATCATTTGCAGCACCTCATAAAGCAGCAATATTAGCCTGGGGTATAGAAGCTCGTAAAACTGCAAATCTACCAACACTAACTGCAAAAGAGTGGCAAGATGTATTTGCCAAATCTTCTGGACAATTTCCAGACAGAGAAGCACATGAGGGTGGACAATACTTTGATGCAACATTATTTTTGCAAGAAGTGTTAAATCCCAGACCTCAGGTTATTCAACCAGTAATACCCGCTGCTCCACCGGCAGTACCAGCTAAAAAATAAACAAGAAAATAAATTAGCATTAGAAATAGAGATGAAAGAAATCCATTAATATTTACATCCCTATTATTACAGTGTTATCATTTACATCTAATAGTGCTAATCCTAGCTGCTGTTTTGTTAGTTTTATAGGTTTTTGAAAAGCTGGATCATAAACAGTAAATTTTTCTCCATCAAAACCACTAATTACAATAGAATGTCTAGTACTTGTTGTTGTTGGGGCATAGTTTTTTGGATCTACACCTGCAATTACTTTTTTGCCGTGTTTAAGAGCACGTACTATATCATTTATATTGGAATGAGTAACTTTTGCACTCAATCCTAGTGATCTTGCTCCATCTGCAGTTTCTATAGAAGTGCTTCCTTCATATTCTGAATTTATTCCACCCATAAGTTCTCTCATAAGTTGAATTTGTTCATTTGCTTCTTCAGCAGCACCACCAATCTTTCCAAACATTCTAGCTACCATCAATAAACTAGCTACCCCACAATTACCATTCAAAAAAGGCTTATCTTCATTTAAATTTGTAGGTCCTTGCCTTTGACTTACCATCCAGTTTGCAGGATCTGTTTTAGTCGGTGATGGTATTACAGGTCTTTTGTTTTTTAATAAATCATAGTGCAGTATATTATAATCTTTCTTATTAATTTTCCCATCATTATTTAAGTCTAATATTTGTGATAACCCGTTTAAGGATTCTTCTGGATGATTCCTTACGATATCACTTGCAATAACAAATGCCCACTCATCTTTTTTATCAACGTTTCCATCATTGTTTAAATCCCCTCTTAATGAAGAGCCGGGCTGTATAGATTTTAGTAATCCATCAGAAATATTCTGACGTAAAAACATCATATCAGAAAAATCAACTTTGCCATCTTTGTTCATATCCGCCACAGCTTTTTGCTCTTCAGTAAGTTTATCTTGCTTTTTATAGCTATTAAAACTCTTTCCTAGAATTTCCAGATCATCATAATCTACTGAACCATCAAAGTTTAAATCCCCAAGAAGTTTATCTGTAATAGGTGATTTAATTAAGCTATTAGTTTCTTTAGAAGCAGTTTTTTTAGTCATTAGTGATTCTAATTCTTCTAGATCATATCCATTTAGTATGCCATCACCATTAAAATCAGCAGCTTGTATCATATGCTTAGTCGGAGTTCTATCAGTAACAAGTCCAAGTACTGTATAATTTAATTCCACAAATGCCGAAACATCATCCTTATTAACTTTTCCATCATTATTTAAATCACCTTTTAGTGTTTCATTTGGATTTATTGAATTATAAACGTTTTGACCAATTAACCGCCCAGCCTTATAAAGATCTAAACAATTAATTGTGCCATTGTTGTCTATATCAGCCAGCTTTTTTTGAGCATCTGTTAGCGTAATTGAATTATCTTCATTTTTATAAATATAGTCAAACAATAAACCATAGTCTTTTATATTGGTTTTGTCATCTTGGTTTAAATCAAATTGACTTGTTAATAAATCCTTATCTGGGTCATTAATACTATCTTTATATGCATGACTTTTTTGAACATCGGAAAAATGATTGGGTTTGGCTATACAATGTAAATCTAACTCCCGCGCCACGCTTGCTCCTTACATTTTTGATGTAGTTTCTCATAGATATTTATATATAAAACCAGATGGTAGTTAAGATATATTAATCACAATAAATAAATCACATTAATTCTGTTTAATCTATGTTTTTATCAGCATACCTAAGAACAAGTTTTAGAGCATCTTGCAACTGAGAATCTCTATAGCCTAATCCATTAAGCTTTTCAAGGTAAGCTCTAACACTTGCATTTGGAGAAGCCTGAATAAAGGTACTTGCAAACGTTTCTTTTGCTCTATAAAGTCTTCCCGTCATTTCTCTATACTCTTTAGAGTCTTTTAAGTCTAGTTCTTCTTCTTGTGTAAGTCGCTCTCTAAAAATACCCTTACTTTGTTTTAAGTTTATATATAAGCTTTCTTCAAATCTTTGAAACAAAGATAGGATTTTATATATTTTTTCTTCTCCTTCTACTACATGCTTTTCTTCATATCCATCAAAAAGTATTTTTCTTAAAAAGTCATTTTTCTTTTCAAGATACTTTTTATTTTCGTCAAGTGTTTGTCCAAAAGTACTATAAAGTTCTGTCAAAGCTACAGCTTGATTTGCCCATACTTCTGGAAGTTTATCTGCTTTTCCATAACGCTCAAATTTCTTTTCAAGAAACTGAACAATCGATTCTCTATATTTTTCACTAGAAATATGACTGGCAGAATAAGCTAATAATAAATAAGCATTTCTTCTAAGCCTCATTAATGCCTGTAAATCTTCAGGAGCAATTTTCCCTTCTTTAGTAGGTTTAAAGGTATTGTTAGGCAAATATTTTCTATACAAATCAGAGTACCCATTTACAATTTTTACAAGATCCATCATAAGTGACTGGACTTCCGTTAAATCCTTTTCATCTATTTCAGTACCACGAACATAATCAGCAAAATCATAAATAAATAAACTATCTCTTTTATTTCTAGTATCATTGAAAAGCCCCATGCTGAGCCCTTTGCCCATTCCACGAATCGATTCAAAATGTTCTTCACTAGCAAGTCCATGCTTCATAAGCTGAATTGATGAATGAGAACCTTTTCGTAACAGTTCAGGAGTTAAAATACTGCCAAGAGTTTCATAACACATTTCTCTTATATACGGGTCACGAGTATTTTCCAATTTATTTTTAACAGTACTGACTACATCAGGGCTAAAAGCTGGTCTTGTAATCACTATGGTATTTAAAAGATTATTTGTATCTTGCCAAACTTTGTTATGTATAAATCTTTCTCTGGTACCTATTTCTACAATAACATTTTCATTTTCTACAAACTCAAGACAACCTTTCAATATAGGTTTTTCAATATTTTCTTTAGACCAATTATGTAACTTTGTACGTAAGTCGCCATGCTCTGGAAATACACCATGCATTATGTCTTGAGTTTCAAAATATGGCATATATCCAAAAAAGCTATTTAGCTGAGAAAGATTGTTTACAGCACTCGATCTTTCAGCATCATTTTTTGATTTTTTTAGATTCTCAACAGCCAAGTTGGCACCTTTTTTAAAATACTCTGGATTATCATCAATTACTTTAAACACCATATAAGCAGGCCATTTAGTCTGAGAATATCTTTGATTTGAGTTTTCTTCATTACTAATTACAGATTTGAAGAAATATTCTAATTCTTCAAAGGTCTTTGGGTTCTGACCAAAGCAGTGTTTGGACAAAGTATTGATTAAATCTATTTGTCTATCTACACTGTCGTATATAAAGTTTGTGGGTAATGAAAATATTTGCCTTTTTAATTCTAATTTATCCTTTTTATCCTTAGAATCTTCCAACTTATTAAAAGCTTCTAAAGAAACATTTAGTAAAGTTGTTAATTCATTCCGCATACTAGTTTCTACACTATTATCAACACTAGATCCTGTTGGAATTAATCCTTTAAAATAAACATAAACATTTAAAGCATTGCTTATATATTTTGGATCTGTAGATTTTTTCTGAACTAGGTCTTTATAAGGTGTAATTAATGGCTGAAAAGCTTGTGCTCTTTCTGTCATACTTACGTTAGGTGCATAAATATAAGACCTTGCTGTTAGTGTTCTTATAGCTTCTTCTAGAAGTTTACACTGTTCATCATTTTGTTTATTATTAAGCAAGCTTTTAATTTGAGTTTGTAGTCCTTTAGCAAATTGCTTAGGGTATTCTTTATCATAAGAAAGCTCTAAAAGAATAAGTCCAGTTTTTATTAATGCTTCAGTATTTTTTGCAGTTAAAGCTGGTTTGTGAATTAGTTCACTAAAGAACTTTTCAGAGTTTTCCTTGGCATTCAAGATCCAGCCTATTCGCTGCATATCACCCCAAGGAAATACTTCTTTTAATGCTGCTATATTTTTAGCTCCAATTATTTGTTTATCTGGATTATTATCAAAAACTTGTTTTAAGCTCTTTTCAAAGATTTGACATAGTTCAGCTTTAGAAGCTGACATCAATTCTCTTCTTATATCAGAATCATTGATAGGATTTTCCCTATAAAATCTATTTAGCTCACCTAATGCTTTTGCAATATCTTCTTGTGGTAAAGAAGATATTTGTCTAAGCTGTCTTTCTTGCCAGGTCTTTAAAAGATGAGTACTTCCAAAGGGCTCTGCAAGAATTACAGCTAAAGAACCAGTATTATCTTTTAAATTTTTAATCGGGTCATTTACTTTCTGTAAATTTTGATTTGGCGTAAGCTTTTCTTTTGGATCTTGGGCACTTAAATCTTGTACTGCGAGAAAAGTAGATGCTCCCAAAAGAGCGGGACCTAAAAGCTGACTAGAGTAGCTCTGTGGCTTTACCAATGATAGAACACTTAATAATTTCATAAATTGAAAAGGGTTCTAAACTTTTAGCACACTAAGAAAAACAATTAAAGTCTTTACATGAAAAAAGAGTCTTTCCAAGATGTGCATACAAGATTAAGTTTGGAATAAACATAATTTAAAAGGTTATCCCTTAGAGCCAAACCACTATCAAATAAAAAACTTTTTGTTAGCCCTAAATACTTAACATCAATTTAACTCCTACGTTTTTTAATGCTTGCAGATTAAACAAACGAAAGGACAAACAAATGGGAAAAAGTTTCGGCATATCATTCATCTTACTACTCATGATACTATCTGCAACTCAAAATTTATTAACTTTACAAGATTGGGGAATTAGAGTATTAACTGTAGTTTTAATACAACAATCAATTGTCTCATTTAAATTTTTACTTTTGGACTAATCTGTCTTATTTTAGTCAGCAAATATTTTTTTTGAAAACTGTTGTGCCTGCTCTATAGCATTTGGAGGTAAGGTTAAATTGTTTTCAAAATAACAATACAACATGCCCTGGTAATGCATTCCAAGATAATCACAAGTAAGCTTAAATGCTTGTTCAAAACACTCTGGACAATGCTCTTCTGAACCAGTACTAATTAAGTATGTTTTCTTGCCTTTTAATTGCCTACCTTTTTCTTTTTCTATTCGTAACAAATCAGAAAACCTATCAACAAAAATCTTCATAGGTGCACTAAGCGAATACCAATACACTGGTGAGGCAAATATTATTTGGTCACATTGGACAATTTTAGAAATTATTGAAATAAAATCATCATTTCTATTTTTATGTTCATAGTCGTAATATGAAATGTTTTTTTCTGCCAAACTTACAATCTCAATATTTTGATTTTTTATAACTTCATCTAGAATAAGACGGGTATTCCCTTTTTCTCGTGAGCTACCAATAATTGCAATGACTTTGCTCATGTTTATTGTTTCCTTTATTTTTAAACTCTTATTTTACACTATAATATTATTAATAATTAATGGGTATTATTCAAACAAAATCAAAACAAACCAAACAAAACAAAGAATCTTCTAAAAAAGAGCTCTTGCAATTATTTCTTTCAACAAGACAACTTACTGAGGAATTATGTCGTCCTTTAGAAATCGAAGACTATGTCGTTCAACCAACAGACGATGTCAGCCCACCAAAATGGCATTTAGCTCATACAAGCTGGTATTTTGAGACATTTGTACTTCTCAAATATATACCTGGTTATAAAATATTCAATGAGCTTTTTAGCTATATTTTTAATTCATATTATGAATCTGTTGGTGATCGTGCCTCACGCCCAAAAAGAGGTACATTATCTCGCCCAACAGTAAAAGAAATATATAACTATAGAAAATATGTGAATGCTAAAATACTTGAACTAGTAGAACAAGTCGACGATAAGATATTTCCTGAGTGCTATTCATTAATTGAACTTGGGATTAATCATGAGCAACAGCACCAAGAATTGCTTATAACTGATATAAAAAATATTTTTGCGAATAATCCGACGAAACCTGTTTATTATAAGTCAGAGTTAACTTCTGATTTGTCAACGCAATCCACCTCTGCACAATTTATAGATTTTCAAGGTGGTGTTTGTGAGATAGGTTATAAAGGTATTGATTTTTCATTTGACAATGAGAAGCCAGATCATAAGATTTTTTTAGATGATTTTAAGTTGCAGAATAGGCTAACTACAAACAGCGAATATTTAGAGTTTATAAATGATGGTGGTTATTCTAATTACATTTACTGGTTATCAGATGGCTGGGATCTTATTAATAGAAAAAACTGGAAATGCCCTCTTTATTGGAAAAAAATAGATAATGAATGGTATACAATGACATTAAATGGATTGCAAAAACTTAATTTAACTGAGCCTGTTTGTCATATAAGTTTTTACGAAGCCGATGCTTATGCAAAATGGGCAAAAAAACGTTTGCCTACTGAAGCAGAATGGGAAGTCGCTGCAAATATATCTAAGTCTGATAAAGTAAATTCTAATTTGCTTGAGAAAAAAACTTTTCATCCGCAAACATGTATAATTTCTCAAGATTCTAAATGCTTATTGTCTCAACTTTTTGGTGATGTTTGGGAATGGACAAATAGTGCATATCTGCCATACCCTGGCTATAAACAACCAGTAGGTTTATTAGGTGAATATAATGGCAAGTTTATGAGTAATCAGATGATATTAAGAGGTGGATCTTGTGCCACACCACAAAATCATATTCGCATTACTTATAGGAATTTCTTTCAGCCTGATAAACGCTGGCAGTTTACAGGAGTTCGATTAGCTAGTAATGTAGAATGAAATTATGCCTGCTTCATATAAAATATTAGGACCAAAAGATATTGATAATCCGCTTGATGAGAAAAAGTCATTTGCTCTGGATATCCTACTCAGTCTTTCACAAACACCTAAGAAACTTTCTTCAAAGTATTTTTACGATACAGAAGGTAGTAAATTATTTACAGCCATTACTGAATTGCCTGAATATTATTTAACAAAGTGCGAGTTTGAGATTTTAGATAAATATAAGCATGAGTTAGCAAATCTCGTTTCGTCTAACTCGTTCAATTTGATTGAGCTTGGACCAGGTGATGGAAAAAAGACAAATCTTCTTTTAAATTGTTTTATAGAAAAGAAGTTCGATTTTTCATATGTACCAATCGATATTTCTGAATCGTCTATGCAAACTTTGATTGTGTCAATGCAAAAAAGTTTTCCAAGCATAAATGTAAACGGTATAGTTTCCGAATATTTTGATGGGATTAAATGGTTACAAAAGACAAGCCATGATAAGAAAAACCTTATTCTTTTCATGGGATCTAATATTGGTAATTTTAGTGTAATTCATGCTCGTGTCTTTTTAAGAAGCCTTTGGAATTCTTTAAATAATGGAGATTATATTTTAATTGGTTTCGATTTGAAAAAAGATATTGATTTAATGTTAGAAGCTTACAACGATTCCAAGGGAATAACGAGCCAATTCAACTTGAACTTACTTAATAGAATCAACAAGGTTTTAGATGGGAATTTTGATCTTTCGAAATTTAGACACTTTGCAAACTATGAGGCTTACAGTGGGGCAATAGAAAGTTATCTTGTAAGTCTTACAGAGCAAAAGGTTTTTTTAAGGGAAATAGGACAATCTTTTTCATTTAAAGCATGGGAGGCTATTCATACTGAATACTCTTATAAATATCTTGAAAGTGATATTAAACACTTAGCCGATGAAACGGGCTTTATTGTTGAAAAACAATTTTTTGATTCAAAACATTATTTTGTTGATTCATTATGGAGAGTTAACAAGGTAAATTAGTTTTTGATAAATTCACCTAGATTGATATAATTAGCTTTGTAAATAATAATTTTATATAACTGGAGAAGAAAATGAAAACTCAAACTATTGTTCCTGTTAATATCGGTATATCTGAATCAGACAGAAAAAAAATAGTGGAAGGCTTATCAAAACTTTTAGCTGACACTTATACTTTATACTTAAAAACTCACAATTTTCACTGGAATGTAACAGGACCAATGTTCAATACTTTACATCTTATGTTTGAACAAGAATACAATGAACTAGCTTTAGCCGTTGATCTTATTGCAGAAAGAATAAGGGCTTTAGGATTTCCTGCTCCGGGAACATATTCAGAGTTTTCAAAATTGTCATCCATAGAAGAAACTCCAGGTGTTATCCCATCTGCCGAAGAAATGATAAAGCTTCTTGTAGAAGGCAATGAAACGGTTGTTAGAACAGCAAGAAATGTTTTTCCAGTAGTTGAACAAGCACAAGACGAATCTACTGCAGATTTATTAACTCAAAGAATGCAAACTCATGAAAAAACAGCCTGGATGCTTAGAAGTTTACTTGGTTAGGGTTACTTTTTTTGAATTAGCAAGATATGAAATTAAATATAATTCATCAATTATTAATTATTATTTGTTTATTGTCATTTTCTTTAAAGCCTGCTTTTGCACATCATAACCCTACTTTTGGTCTGGCAGGAACAGCAGGTCCTATACTTACAAACCCAGCATCAACGATATCAAAAGGACACTGGGGCATCGGTATAAGAACTGAATATGTAAACTTTAATGAGTTATCAAATGATGCATTGAAATTTTTTGCTAAAGATAGAAGGTTTACACACAGTGGACAATACTTTTTATCTCCCGCAATAGGAGTAGCCTACGGAGCCACTAATAATCTGACTTTAGCAACCAGACTTCCATACAGCATACAAGGCAATATTACTGATGGACTTTTAAATACAACAGGAATGCCTTACATATTAAATAGAGGAACTTCTGATGGACTTGGGGATTTAAGTTTATTTGCCCAGTATCGTTTCTTAAATTTAAAAGATAAGGCTTTCGAGTCTGCAATACTAACTGGAATTAATATACCAAGTGGATTAGCACATGTTAAGGATAAGGTTGGAGAGAGATTTGGAGCAGATCATCAGCCAAGTAAGAGAGCTTTTGATCCTATAGTTGGATTAGCTATTAGTAAAAGATTTGGACATAAGCTTTCTTTTGATTCAAATTATCTTTTCAATAAATCAGTAAAAGGGGTTCAAAGATTCTATGCCGGGGATTTACATAATTATAATCTTGCTCTTTCATACAGGCTTATAGAACAACATCACCACCATCACACAAATGACTCATCAGCAGAACCCTCGCATGAACATTCACATGAACATTTTTATGGGCCACCACTCCAAGAACATGAGTTTATGCATTCTCACCAACACAAACATAAGTGGTATTCAATATTTGGATTAGATACAATCTTAGAACTAAATGGTGAATGGAGACAAAAACAAGTCTTTGGAACACTTCAACCATTTGGATTTAAAGATAGAGATAATGGTGGACACTATTTATATCTATCGCCTGGTATAAGACTTGTGATTGGTGAACACTGGGCTACTTATTATTCATTAGGATTACCAATATTACAAGACCCTAATGGTAAAGGACAAAAAGTTGATTTTAGAATGATATTTGGATTAAGTAGATCATTTTAGTTCATCTGGGATTAAAATAATATTTTTCTTTGTTCAGGAGAAAGTTCATACCACTGTCCAGACGGCAAATCTCCCAGCGTAAGTTTTCCCATAGCCACACGTATAAGGCGAAGAGTTGGAAGCTTTACAACAGCAGTCATCCGCCTAACCTGACGATTTTTACCTTCTATTAGTCTTATCTCTATCCAGCTTGTAGGTATAGATAAACGAAAGCGAATAGGAACACTACGTGGTGGATAATGTGGTTCATTGAGTAATTTTGCTTGACAGGGTCTTGTTCTATAATCTTGAATACTAACACCAGTTCTTAGTTTTCTCATAGCTTCTTCTGTTGCTATACCTTCTACCTGTACATGATAGGTTCTTTCATGAGTCTGTTGCGGATTAAGAAGCTTATTATTCAATTCTTTCTCATCACTTAAAAGAAGCAGTCCCTCGCTATCCAAATCAAGTCTGCCTATAGGATAAACATTCTTCGGGAAGTCAAACTCAGCTAACGTATGATGTTCTATATTCTCTTTTGTAAACTGTGAGAGAACTCCATAAGGTTTATGAAAAGCTATAAGCATGAAGAGATTATAGCTATAAAATAAAAAGGAGACAACTATTACATTAACACATACTTATAAAGTAGGTTTGATTTAAGACAACTCAATTCTAATACTTCATTCATCTAAAACCTTGTATCCTTATCAACCTGTACATTAAACTCTTCAATTAAAAGTGATTTAAGTTTTTGATCTGTAACTTGCCTTCCATGCTTATAGATAAAAGCTTCTCTCAAGTCAGCCCCTTTTAAATTAGCATTTGTTAAGTTTGCATCTGTTAAGTCAACCATTTTTAAGTTAGCGCAAGAAAAATTAGCTCTTTCTAATTTAGCTCCTAGCAAATTCGCTTTTTTTAAATTTGCATTGCTTAAGTCAGCCCATACTAAATTTGTTTTATATAGTTTTGCTTTTTTTAAATTTGCCCCTATTAGATCTGCTTCCATTAAACTAGCTTCTGATAAGTCAGTTTTTTTCAAATTTGCACTGTTTAAGAAAACTCCAAATAATTTAGCTCTTTTTAAACCAGCTTCCTCTAGGTTTGCATCTTCTAGGTTTGCTAAGTCCAGCATAACTCCACCTAAGTTTGCTTTATATAATGAATAGCGTGAGGCTTTTGAATTAGAAAACATTAAAATTAAATCTTCCAGGTTGGCACGTTTCTTATTCTTACCTTCTAAATGGACAAATAGACTCTTTAGATTTAAATTGCTTAGATCAATTTGACTTTTTGTTTTTTCACTTTTTTGTACTGCTCGTTCTAATAGATCCAGTGCTTCATTCACACCTTCATTATTTGCATGTTTAATTTTTAGTCTATCTACATCTCTTATTATTTGAATAATAGTAGGCTTTTCTTTTTTTTGTCTAATATAAAAGTTTTTTGATATCGGTAGAAGCATTATTTCTATCCTATTGGAATTACCCTATATATTACAAAATTGCATTGCCAAGAACAAGCTTCTCTAGAGTATTACATTGCTATATTAAATCTTCTTAACCTGCATAAATTGGTAAATTTTCATTTACTCTATTATTTTTCCATTTACATAAAACCATTTTGAATCTTCTTTAATAAAATTACTGATTTCATGTAATTTTCCTGATTTGTCAGAAATCTTAAATTCTGCAATAAACTCTACTTTGCCTTTATAATCATTGTCAGCCCCAGCTTCAACAGAAAGAACTTTTAACCCTGTCCAATTTACATTTTGATTAGCAAGATTTAAAGCTTTTGGACGATTGGACTTATGCCATGTTTGAAATAAATACTGTTCGTTTTTAAAAACAAAAGCGCTGTAACGCGATCGCATTAAACTCTCAGCCGTTAATGGATTCTCTTTACCAGAGTGAAAAGAACCACAGCAGTTTTCATATAGTTTTTTCAAGCCACAAGGACACATTGTAAACATGATAAATATAAGTATATAACAATTGAAAAAGAAGTTTTTATTTCTAGATTTTCTACTAAGTTATTTCAAACTTCTGCCACAAATTAGACTTAAATCTTAGGTAAAGAACAACTCCTAATAAAATCACATATAAAGAAGCACAAGCCCAAACGGTATAAAGACCCAAGTTTAAATACTTGCAAGCTACATACGTAGGAATTATTATTGTTCCAAGTGCTAACAATAAAGTAGTCATCATTATAAACTTTGTATCACCTGCACCACGTAATGCTCCAGCAAAAACAACTATCATAGCATCAAATAAAGTATAAAAAGCAATAAATTTGAGTAGTATTTTTGTATGACTAAGAAAATCTAAATTGTTATTTTCACCCCATGTATATGGAATTAAAAATAAATTTGGTAATACTGCAAATAATATAGCAATTACAAACATATAAATTGAAACTAAAAATAAAGAGTTGTATGTGGTTTTTACAGCAATATTAATTTTCTTTTCACCAATTTTATGACCGACTAAAGACTGAGTTGCATTTCCAAATCCTAAAGCAGGCATAAAGGAAATATTATTTATACTCATTGCAATATTTGTAGCTGCCAGAGCACTAGCACTTACCGTACCAAGCAGTAAGTCAAACCAAGTCCAGGAGAATATTTCAATTAAAAGCATTAAAGCATTAGGCCCTCCAAATTTTATATATTTTGATATCAAATTGAAATCTATATTCCAAAAAATACGTTTCTTGATTTTAAAAATATCTTCTTTACTTGTTTCTTTAAATAACAAGTAAACAGCAACTATTGAAGTAATAAAATATGCAGTAGTTGCAGCAATTCCAGCACCAACAATTCCAAGTTTCGGTAAATTAAAACCACCAAGTATTAGCCCATAACCTAAAATAATATTTATTATTGTAGCCAAACAATTAATGTTTAACACAATCCATCCTTTTCCTATTCCACTAAAAAAACTAGAGACAGAAGATGTGATTAAGTAAGGCAAGCAGCTCAAAATAAGAATTTGAAGATAGATGGTTTCTTCTTTTAAAATATTACCTGAATGCCCAAAATAAGAAAATATATTTTCTGCAAATGGTATTAATAAAAAAAAGATAATGCCACCAAACAGCGAAAAGATTAATGCTTGAATGATTGAATTGCCTATTTGTTTAAATTGTCCTCTTGCATGGTATTGAGCGACAAACGTAGTTGCAAAAGATACTAATGCATATAATGGTCCAAGAAAGGTCCAGAGTACTAAATAAGCTGGTACCGCTGCTGCAATCGAATCTTGTGAATGCCAGGTTAAAAATAATCTGTCTATAAAAAGTTGAAGAGTATAAGAAGAAGTACTTAAAGCCAATGGAATAGCAAGGGATAAAATTTCTTTTGGTCCGCCTTCTGAATACCAGTATGATTTTAATTTGTTTAAAATATTACTCATGTTGGTAAATGTAGCATATAAGCAAGATAAATATTTTTGAACCGTGTATGTGGATATTTTTATGAGTTATTGTATTTATTAAGGTTGCAAAAATAAACCTAGTAAATCGAGTCAATTTATTTATTCTGTTAATATTAGTAATTGGTAGAACAATGAAATCAACATATATTGGAAAGCAAATAAAAATCAGAACACATAGGTTCAGCGATATAAATGATATCTATAACAATATCAAGGATAAAGAAATTTATAAATATACCAGAAGGATCCCTCATCCATATAAGAAAAAACATGCGGTTGATTTTGTAAAAAGCACATTCGAACATAGAAAAAATAAAACAGCTTATCAATTTGCAATTGCAGATAAAGTAACCGATAAAGTAATCGGTGGAATTGGTCTTATGAATTTTGACTGGGATAATAAAAATGCAGAACTCGGTTATTGGCTAGGTAAAAAATATAGAGGCAACGGCTATATAACAGAAGCTGTAAATTTGATTTTAAGATTTGGTTTTACGGAATTAAAGCTCAATAGAGTTTGGGCTGCAGCATTTGAGACAAATATGCCTTCCATTAAAGTTCTACAAAAAAACAATTTTCAGTATGAAGGATTAATGCGAGAAACAGTGCTTAAATTTGGGAAATGGCAAAGCAGTGTCTTATATTCTATGCTTAAGTCTGAGTTTTAAAGTCACTTTATCCTAATCTATTTCAGTAATGACTTTTGTAATACCTTCATAAGCTCTCTAGCTATATTAGGATCATCTAATGTTTTGCATACTGCTGTATTTAATTTTTCAGATACCCCTTCACTCCTCAAAACATCGGCAAGAGAATTCTTGAATGCCACCAAATCTGCATCATCATCTTGTACACTATTTTTTAATTTGTATAAAAGAGTATCAATCAGTCTATCTGCTACATCATATTCAGTTATTTCAGCACTAATTGCATAGGATAAGGCTTCCATAAATGGACGACTTCTAAAAACCTCAACAATGGTTTGCTGTAAAGCAATTACTCCATCATCACTTACAAGATCTTTTTGGGCTAAAGAACTAGCTGTATTTTTACCTATATCATCACCAACACCACTCTTTTGTAATGCATTAATAACAGTGGTTTCTAAATACTCAGTTAACTTGTCACTTCTTAAAACTTGAATTACTGCTTCTTTTGTAGCAAGATCTACATCACCACCACTCTTTAGTTGTTCAGTAAAAGGCTGTGATAATGCTGTTCTTAGTTTTTGTAATTCTTCAAGAAAAGGTTGAATAGTTTTATTATGTGCATTAACATGAATTGAAATAGCATCTACTAAACCCAGGATTGATTGTACAAGATCATTATCTTTATTAACTTCATATTTTATATTTTCGTTTCTAACAAATTCTTGTAATGCTTTTTTTATACCGGGTAGATCAGTATTTTCTAATTGTTGAAGTTTTTTTACGGTGGATGATAATTCTTTATTTAGTTGTTTAGATTTTATAATTTCTACAGCCACTTTTTTCACTGCTAATCCCAACACTCCACCAAGAGCAAAATCAGTAGCATGGTTAATAGTAATAGTCGGTAAAGTGGTTTTATCACTGGGTTCTTTAGGTACTATTACAGAATCTTCTGGTTTTTTAGCAATTTCATTTATTTGTCCTTTTCCAGCTACTATTAGACCGCCGCCTACTGCAAAGGTTATTGCATTAGTTAAACTATTAAATAAAAAAGTTCTTCTTGTTTCCATTATATAAAACGATTAATTTACTTGAACAAAATTTTAGCCTACTTAAAAGCAAATAACAATATGTCAAGTATCTAATTCTAAGAATAGATTAATGAAGTATAAAAAATTTAATCAATAGGTACACCAGCCATTGCTGCTGCATCCCTATCCATATAGACCTCTATTTCAGTCATACCTTCAGTAGTCATAACTGTCGGACTATTAACCCCATCTCTATAGCCAACCATTCCATCCATATTCTCATCAAGATCAATAATCATTCCATTTTGTGGCTCTACAAAAACTATTCCACCACTTGTAGTAGGGTGTACATCTGTTACAGCATGCCCTGTCATTCCACCATCTCTCCATATAGCCGTGAATGTTGTATCGTAGCCTTGACCCATAAGATCCATTCCAAGTTCCTCAGCAAAATCATCACAATCATGAGTACCAGCCATATATG
>JAHFBD010000179.1 GCA_023250175.1 Candidatus Melainabacteria bacterium | reverse complement strand
AAGAGAAAATGAAGTTTATCCAAAAGGCTATGAATCTTTAGATATAGAAAAATGGAAGGAAGTACAAAAGACTTCCAGTGAAGAATTAAACTCTCAAAAACCAGCAATGATAATTGAAACAAAAGGACCACCACCTGGTGCAGGAGGGGGTCACTAATATGAGCGTAACTCCTCAAGAAGTAATAAATGATTTAATTGCAAACCCTGGACTTGGAATGTTTGCTTGGTTATGTGGTGTTTTTTTTGTTGGTGCATTCATCTTTTTTCTTTGGGCCCTCAAATCAGGACAACTTACAGGACTAGAAGACAGCAAGTTTGAAATGTTGGAAGATAATCCCGGACCCGGAAAGGAGCTTCATAACAATGGCTAATACTGAAAACAATTACGAACATGATCCTCTCTGTCAAATACCTCAGGTAACAAAACCTGAAGAATACCGAATAGGTGAGCATAAACCACCAATGTTTCTTGTAGTGCTTTTTATATTAGTCTTTATATGGGCATTAATTTCATGGGTACCATTTTTTGGATACTAATAATGAGGATTGAAAAATAAAAATTAAAGAATAAAAAAGATGAATAAAAAAAATAAAAGCCTAAAGATATTAAGAACAATAACCCTTGTTATGTGCATAGTATTAGTTGGACTCTTATTAAATGCATGTCAAACATCCGTAAATCTAAACAAAGTGGCTTTGCCATCAGAATCAAATCCATTGGTTAGTAAAAAAAGTACAGCCGCTGATTTTGCTTATCCAACAAAAGATCCATCTATTGAAGATGGAAAAAAATCATTTGGACAGAACTGTGCAAGTTGTCATAGTTTTAAAACAGAATCAGGTAAACAGACATTCACATTAAAGTATATAAATAGCGTTACACCATCTCATTTATTTAAAGTCATTACAAGCAATGAAAAGCATCCTTCCTTTAAAGACAAGCTATCAAGACAAGAACGCTGGGATATTGTAATGTACTTAAGATATGAACTCTTTGGATTACCAAAAGAGTTTGAAGATATAAAAACAAAATTTGGTGGTAACTGCGCTGTATGTCATGGAACCCGAGGATTTGCAGATGGTAATATTCATTATTACTTAAATCCGCTACCTGCAAACTTTAATCAGTTTGATCGATTATACGAAAAGACTGATGAAACATTGTTCGATGAAATTTCAAATGGTATTCCATGGACAGCAATGCCTCCATGGGCTAATAGAATAGATAAAGATAAACACTTCACTTTTGATGATAAGTTTAGATGGGAGTTAGTAAAGTACGTAAGGCAGTTTGGATACTCAACGGAAAAAGATCCTTTGCGACAAGAAAAGTTATTTAAATCTAATAGAACAAATAAGGACTAGCTAAAGGGAGATAGACATGGATTTAGAAATCACAAGAAGGAATTTATTAAAAGGAGCGCTTGCAGTACCCGTATTAGGAACGCTTTTAGCTGCTTTATCACCATTTATGCGATTTTTAAAACCTACGATAAAACCACTAAATTATATGCAAGGTCCTGATTTACCAAAATCACTAAAGCCTGTAGTTTTTGATCTCTCTTTATTTCCAAAACCTTTTGATGCTCAGGCATTTACATTTACTCAAATAAATAAAGAATACACTGCATTAGGAACACAGATGAGAGAGGTTCCTGGTTTTGCTGTTAAATTGCCAACTGGAGACTTTGCTGTTTATAGCAGAATCTGCCCACACTTAGGTTGTGTATTTAATTACGTCCCAAACCCTGATGATGTTGCAAAAGGTTATAACTACAGACCAGAAGGTCCAGTATTTGCTTGTCCATGCCATTTAAGTGTATTTGATATTCAAAAAGAAGGAAAAGTTGTCTCAGGTCCAGCACCAAGACCACCTAGAAAATTTGTGTATAAAGTTGAAAACGATCAATTGGTAATTTCTGATCTTGAGAGTGGAGGAGTAGCCTAAGATATTCATGATTCAAGTAATAAAGAAACAAGCAGAAACTGCAATTAAATGGGTACAAGATCATATTGATGGTATTGATATTTTTGATGAGCATTATGCAGATAAGGCTCAAACCAACCCATGGTACACACTTGGAGCATTAGTCTGGCTATTTTGGATGATTACTATTGTTACTGGTTGTATTTTAATGGCTATCTATATTCCATCAATTAGTGAAGCCTATGATTCAATTGTAAAAATACAATATGAAATTCCTTTTGGTGCAATTATACGTGGGGCACATAAGTATGGTGCAGATGCGGTAATAATTGCAGCAACAATTCGACTATATCGTATTTTTATTGCCTGTGACTATAAACCAAATAGAGAATTTAATGTAGCAATTGCTCTGCTAACACTTTTATTTGGTATGTATTCTGGATTAACTGGATATTTACTAATCTGGAATCAAAGAGCTTTTTGGGCTACCAAGGTTTTTGCTACATTCCCTACTTATGTTGAGCAGTTTTATCTTCTTGGACCAACTCATATTGGTATAAATACTTCACAGATTCTTCTTGGTGGAAGTTCAATTGGTCAGGCAACTATGACAAGATTTTATTCATTTCATACAGCATTTTCACTACTAGCATTAATTGCTGTAGAACTTTATTTTTATAGAAATGGGCTTAAGAGATTTAACATGCCCTGGAAAATGGCAATCCTACCAACAGCAATGGTATTTATAACTGCAATAATACTACCAGCACAAATTGGACATAGAGCAGATCCTAGTGTTACACCATTACCTATTCTTTCTGACTGGTATTTTCTAGCACTTTATCAATTTCTAAAATATATTGAACCTGTTTGGGCAACTGGGCTTACAGTACTTGTACCTGTAACAGTTGTAATATTGCCATTTTTAGATCTTGGACCAGAAAAGAGACTCTCAAGAAGACCAATATTTTTAATGGTTGCTTTAATGGGATTTTTAGAGTTTTTGATTTTCTCATTTTTAATTATCTTTAATATTGCAAATATTCATAGAGATCCCCCCATCTGGAGAACTGGAACATGGATTCTCATCGCTATTGGAGTTATATTACAGTACATTTTTCATAAAATTGACAGACCTGAAAAACTACCAGTAGCTGTTGGTGATTTTATTGCTTATGTAATTTGTCCTCTCTTTACAATGTACTGGGCATTCCCAAGCCTGTTAAATGGTTTTCTTTCTGTCAAAGATCAGCTTATTGGTGTTGGCATCTGTATGATTCCTGCCGTTATAGCATATACCTGGCATCTTCTTATAAGAAAGACAATGATTGCTAGCCAAGTGGAGAAAGTAGCACAATGAAAAAATACTTAAACCCACTTAGACTAATTATTTTTTGCATAGCAGTATATGCTCTTTCAGTATTTTTTGAAGCTGGTAGACTTTTAGCTAATGAGCGAGCTTTCCAGCATATTGGAACCTCTATTATTTCATTAGCAGCTTTTACTGGATGTTTACTTATAATGGGATATTGGGTTTACATTGAAGAAAAAGAGAGAAATAATTTAAAAATTAAATTTGGTTTCTATGAATGGTTACATAAACTTCTACAAACAGGAAAGGCAAGGTAATAAATGAAAGGCTTTATTCAAATTGTTATTGCTGCTTTCTGTACAATATCTACAATAGGCTTAGTAGCTTTAATGGCTATTAATGAGCTTAATTTTAAAGATGCAGATTTTGCAAAGTACTTTGGTATACTAGGAATTATTACTACAATTTCATTTATCATACTGACTCAAAATGATGATAATGAAGAAACCAATCCAGCAAAGGAGAAGGCAAAGAAATAAGCTATGTACAGAGCAACCCTAAATAAATTACAAGAATTAACTATCAGTTGTGAAAAAGGGCTAAATAAAGTCTTCACACAGCAATATAATCCTTTTTATTATCATGGTGCAGTTCCTAATTTGTTTATGTGGACCTTATTTCTAACAGGGCTTTTACTTTTTGCTTATTTCCAACCGACTTTAGACAGTGCATATATTTCAGTTAATTATATTTCTACAAAGATTCCTTTTGGTAATGTCGTTCGTGGACTTCATAGATATGCGGCAGATGCCATGATGATAGCAGTACTTATCCATGCAATTAGAGTTTATTTTACTGATAGATATAGAAAATATAGATGGATTGCCTGGTATACAGGTATAGCACTTTTGATATGCATGTTTACCATTGGAATCACTGGATATATGCTGGTTTGGGATGAACGCTCATATATGATTGTCTTAATGATGTCTAATGCACTAAAGCAAATACCTTTAATTGGAATTCCGTTAGCCAAGATTTTTATAAATGGTGAAGTAATTACCCACTATACTATGGCAATGTCTTTCTTTTTACATGTAGGAATTTCATTCTTTCTTTTATTCTTACTATGGTTACATTATGTAAGAATTGCAAGACCAGTTACTGATGTACCTCTTGGGCTAGGTTTATTGTTATTTGCATCAGTAATGCTTCCTGCGGCTATTCTTCCTGTAGTAAGTGGAAAGCCTGCAGTAATTACCCAAACACCACATGAGTTTCCAGTAGACTGGTTTTATTTATGGATTTTTCCAATGTTTTCAAGTATGCCTGCTATGGCAGTCTGGACAATATTATTCATAGCAACTGCAATTTTATTAGCTGTTCCATTTTTAATAGTGGATCAAGAAAAAGCACCAGCTACCGTATCTTTAAATAATTGCATAGGGTGTACGTTATGCGCAAAAGATTGTCCATATGAAGCTATTTATATGGTGCCAAGAACAGACCATCCGAAATACAAACAATTAGCCATTGTAATTGATTCTCGCTGTGCAGAGTGTGGGCTTTGTGTCGGGGCTTGTGCATTTAAAGCAATTGACTT
>JAHFBD010000016.1 GCA_023250175.1 Candidatus Melainabacteria bacterium | reverse complement strand
AAAAGAGTAAACAGCAAAATACAGAACCACTTTATAATACTCTGGATGTACTAAACTCAATGGATTATTTTGGACAAAATGCTAATTATGAAAAGTCTATAAAATTAACTAAGAATGTTTCTGCTACATTTTTTGATGCTGGTCATATCATTGGTTCAGCATCTATTGTTTTAGAGATAGTTGAAGGAAAAGAAAAAAAACAAATAATCTTTTCTGGCGATATAGGTAACCTAAATAAACCAATTATTCGAGACCCTGCTACACTTCCAAATGCAGATTTTGTTGTTATGGAATCCACTTATGGAGATCGTTCACACAAGTCTATAAAAGAATCTGTAGCTGAGCTTTATACAGCAATAAGCGAGACATTCAAACGTGGTGGAAATGTTTTTATTCCTACATTTGCTTTAGAACGTGCTCAAGAGATCTTGTTTTTCTTACGTGAGGGAATAAAGCATAAAAAATTACCTCAAAACATGCAGGTATTTCTTGACTCCCCCATGGCTATTTCAGCTACTGAGATTTATCGTCGCCATCCAGAATGTTATGATGATGAAGCTACAAAACTTTTTAAAACAAACATAGATCCATTCACGCTACCAACCGTTCACTTTACCCGTTTTCCTTCAGAGTCAATGGCTATAAACAATGTTACAAGTGGTGCTGTAATTATGGCAGGTTCTGGTATGTGTACAGGAGGACGTATACGACATCACTTAAAACATAATTTATGGAGAGAAGAATGTGGTGTTATTTTTGTTAGTTTTGCTAGTGCAGGAACACTTGCAAGAAAAATAATCGATGGAGCTAAAAGTGTTTATTTGTTTGGAGAGGATATCGATGTACGTGCAAAAGTGTATACGATCAATGGATTTTCTGCTCATGCTGGTCAGGATGAATTAATCAAGTGGCATGAAAAAATCAAGACTCCTAAAACTACTTTTCTTGTTCATGGCTCAAAAGAAGCTATTGCTCCATTGGCGAGCACATTAAGAAATAATGGAAATACTATTAAGATTCCTACACTTCATGAAGCCTATAATTTGTGACGTAGAGCTTATTTTATAGTGAGCAAATACTCTTTCCCTTTGTCTGTAATTTTTACTTTGTTACTCTTTGTAGAACCTGTTTTAGATTGTAGCTCAACCAACTCAGCATTAAACAGTAATCGCAGGGCATCTTTAAACATTTTATTTTCCTTTGTTTCTTTTTTAAAGATTATATTATCTTCAAGTTTATTGTTTAACATAGAAAGTTCAATAAAGCCAGTTGGTTTAGTCTGTCGCAGTGCACGTAATTCTAGTCCTGCATATGCTTTTCCAAAAAAGTTTATTGATAACCAGTTTGTAGAATTATAACTTTGTGTAAGTTGTTTTTTATCTCGGTCATAATCTTTCATCGCTTGTTCAGATTTATTAAAGATCTCTTGTAATAAATTTTCTGCATAGTTTACTAATGTTATCTGAGAATTAGCATCGATAACAGGTTCTTCTGCCCTCGTTTTTGCTAAAGCACGAAATAAAGGGTTAAAAGGATTTGGAGAAGTATTTGGTATAGTGGTCATTTTTATTAAACCTTTGGGGCCTTATTTTATCATAAGGCAACTAATTTTCAAAACCTTTTAGCATATCATTCCAGTAAACTAAATCTACTCTAAAAGATATATCTGACTCTTCCAATTCTTCTTGAAGATCTAATATTGTTTTTCACATTAAGTAAAGGAGTTATATCTATTTCACCTAAAATTAAATTTGACATTTAGATTCTGGGAAACTGTGCCGCGAGGCAGATTTGAACTGCCGACACAAGGATTTTCAGTCCTCTGCTCTACCGACTGAGCTATCGCGGCGAAAGAACCTTTCCTTTATATCATTTTTTCAATTAATAAAAAACTAATATACACTTGATTCTTACAATTTATGTATATATCAACTAAGTCGCTAGAGTTTTATTAGTTTCTTTAGCAAATAAACTAACTACAGCCCCTATTAAAAATATTATGGACATTAATGCTGCAGCTTGACCAATTTGACCACCAAATTTTTGTACAAGATAGCCGCTATATAGCACTCCTATTGCTGTAATTAGTCTTCCTGTACTATAACAAAATCCTTTTGCTGTTGACCTGATTCTTGCTGGAAAAAGCTCTGGGAAGTAAACAGCAAATGAGGCAGGAATAATTCCGAAGAAAAAACCAAGTAAAGCGGACACTACTATAACCCAAATACTATATTCTTTAAAATAAAAATACATAAAAAATGCTGTGATAAAGCAAAGGAAGTAAGATGATACTAAAATAGCCCTTCTTTTATATCTTTCTAACAATGGGCCCGCTAAGTAAGAACCAATAGCATGGGAAAATAAAGAAATAAACATTATAAGAGTTTTTTCATAAAGTCCTCCTCCTAATGTACGCTCTATCCATACTGGAAGCCAAAACAATACACAAGTCCATGACCCCATACTAAAAGTAACACCAAGTAAAAATGCAATAATAAGATTTCTTCTATATTCCTTATTAAAAATTTCAAATGGGTTTTTTATTTTTTCTTTCAGATTAATCCAGGTATCTGGCTCCTTTATTTTTTTTCTTATAAAGAAGACTAAAACTGCAGGGATAATTCCAAACAAAAACACCAGTCTCCAACCAAATGGACTAATAATAAAATTGGCAATTACAGCTAAGCAATATCCAAGCGAAAACCCAGTTGCTAAAAATGCAGTAGACATAATTCTCTCATGTGGTTTAGTCGATTCTGCTAATAATGCAACTCCTAATGCCCACTCACCACCGATTCCAAGCCCGCTTAAAAAGCGAAACATAGCTAATTCCTGCCAAGAGTGCGATAACCCAGAAAGCCCAGTAAATAAAGCATAAGTAAGAATAGAAAGAGATAATGCTTTTACCCTGCCTAATTTATCTCCAAGATAACCAAATAAGAATCCACCAAATGCCCACCCGACTAAAAACACAGCTGCAACTTGCCCTGCAATGAGCCCAAACTCTGGATTTGTTTTCCCGATTAACTCTCCTAATGCCTGGTTTGCTACCAATGGATATAAAGAACTATCCATGCCATCAAATAACCATCCTAGCCATGTTGCAATAAGCACATTATTTTTTATGTTCATTGTTATTAAGTTTATCTTAAAGATTTAGATTTCTTTTATTTTGTTTATGTAATTAGTTCATTATGTTGCTGTAATTCTAAATAGTTAATTAAAAGTAAGGATTAAATTTATTTAATGTAAATTTTTGACATATTATTCGTTATAAAATCAGAGGTACCTTATGGAAATACAACCAACACAAAATATAATTCCCACGACTAAGACACAAGCACTAGAGTCCATACACAAAAAATATATTAAAAGCTTTCTTTTAGCTTCTCAAAAAGAATCTTGTGACAATTTAAAAAAGCTCATTGAAAAGATTCCAAATCAAGAGTTTAAACTGATTTATCCTGACTGTGATCGTGAAATTGAAATAAATCTTGGGGTGCTTAAAGCTAAAAATGTTATTCCTCTTTCAGAAATAACGGATACAATAGTCGATTTTATTTATGATCAATACCAGGAACAACTTGAATTGGTAAATAAAATAAATGATGAAGCAAAGCAAAAAAATCCAAAAAGTAAATATAAAGCAGGAATTGACATAGATGATTTTATATCAACTATTGCAGACAATATTAAAGGATTTACATTGAAGTCAGGTATAGTTGGAGATTTTACTCCGAATCAAACAATTGATTCACCGTTTCAATCTAAAGAAATCACAATTTCCAATTATATGAGTGATGTTTCGTATGCAAATAGCTTAAAATTAGGAGGAAATATCTATGTTTGCAAGCTTGCAGAAAATAATGAATTACCAAAATCAGTCGGTGGTTATTTGAAAGCTGCATCAGGAAACGATACTCTTAAATTTATTTTAAGTCCTACTACAAAGTTAGATAAACCAAACTCTACACCAAACAACATATTTCAAGCTAAAGAATCCACAAAGACATTATCATCAGCTTTTGAGTCTGAAAGAATACAAAAACTAATTAGTGATGTTGTTTCAAAATTGCCTAAAGAACAATCTAGCTTAATCCCTCAAAACATAAAAGATTTTGAGGCTGTTTGTGACTCTGTTGCTAGTGAAGCTTTTTATGTTGCAGATAAAGAATTACCACTTGATGCTTCTATTAAATTAGTAAATAAAACTACTGGTGAAACCGTTGCAAGTATTGAAGTCAATGATGTCAGCATAGAACATAGATTGCTTGAAAAAATACAAGGAGAAGAGTTAGCATTGGTATATGAAGATATAGGAAAATCAATAGATAATGCTAAAGCAGTTAAAAACAATCATTTAAGTGATGATGAAGTTCACTTTTTGGTTAAAAGAAGTATCTATAACACCATAGGAAGATTAATTTATCCTTATGTGACTGGTATTGTAAAACCAAAAGATGAAACATCTTTTAGAATAAGCTTGAAAGCTAATTGTAAAGGTGATTATGATTCATCACCTCCTGAGAGTTGTATACCTCTGGCTAATAGCCCTATTAAATTTCATCAGGATATTAACAAAGGAAGCAATACTTCTGATGAGCAATTAGAAGCCTTATACAAACTCCTAGAAGACAAACAATATGAACTTAGAAAGCAATAGGGTCTTTTAATTTACTAAAAACAAACTCGGGTGTTAATAATTTCATACATGTTATATGAGAACATTCCACTTTTACATCACATGGTTGACAAGGAAGCAATTGTTTTATTCTAAGTGGATACACACTCTTCCCAACTGGTAGCCAACATTCTGGTCTTGTAGGTCCATATAAAACGTAAGTAGGAATATTTGTACTTGCTGCAAGATGAGCGTTTCCAGAGTCAACGCATACTGCAAGGTTCAATTCTTTATATAGTGCATAACATTCTCTCAATGTTAATAACCCACATAAGTTTAAAAACGTTATTTTTTCTTTATTTGTACACAGGTTTATAATTTCATCATAAACATCCCTGTCTATATCAGCTCCAGTAAAAATAAATTGTGCATTGATTTCTTTATATAAAAAATCAATTAACTTAGCAAAATAATGTTTAGCCCATGACTTATATGGGTGAGCACTTGTAGCATGAATTAAAACTTTAGGTTTAAAGCGATCAAGGCTAGATAGAAAATCATGAGATTTTACTTCCTCCTCTTTTGTCGTAAATATTTCAGGTATATATTTTTGATGTTTTATATTTAATGGACTTAAGCACCTTAAGAAATTTTCAAGTTCATGGGAATTTCTGTCATATTTAATTCTGTGAGAAAGTAAAAAACCTCTAAGTTCAGTATTAAAACCTATTTTATATTTAGCTCCTGATAAAAAAGCTAAAAGTGCACTTGAGAATGAACGTTTTAAAACAAATACAAGATCATAATTTTCCTTTCTTAATGCCTTGGCACAACTTAAAAAAGAATTATAGGTTAGTTTTTGTTCTTTTGATCTATGCTCATACTTATGAAATTTTGATGTATCTAAATAAATAATCTTATTAATATTAGGATTACCTTCTATCAATTCACCACTATTAGGTGAGACTAATATATCTATTTTGGCTTGTGGAAGATTGTTTTTTAAGTTCTTTATAAAAGGTATAGTTAAAACAGTGTCACCGATAAAACGATAGCGAAGAATGAGGATTTTTTTAATTTTATCTTTATCAATCACAGAGATATATTATAAACGGTGTTGTGGGTGTGCTAACAAATCAAGGGTAATACGTCATTGCGAGAAGCAACTTTGTTGCGACGAAGCAATCTCTAAAACGTTATGGAGACTGCTTCGTCGTTTTACTCCTCGCAGTGACGTACTGCGATTGCCAGAGTTAAATTTATCCAATTGGTAACAAATTTAAATTAAAAGCTCTTTCAATAAACCAAACTAATGCTATTCCTATAATCATTAATGATCCAGGTATAAATATTACTTTTTCATATACCCATGAGTTTTTAAGCTTATATGCAAGCGGCATAAATATACTGACTATTACTAGTTGTCCTATTTCTACTCCAATATTAAAACTTAACAATGCAATTAGTAAATTTTCTTTTGGTAATCCTAAATCCATTAGCACGCTAGCAAATCCAAAACCATGAATCAGTCCAAACAAAAATGCTATTAGCCATCGGTTATCTTTAAAAATAGGATAAATATTGTTTAATGCTGCAAGCACTACAGAAAGTGCAATGGCTGATTCTACTAGGCGGGATGGTAATTGTACAATTTCAAGTGTAGCCAGACTTAGTGTTATTGAATGAGCAATTGTAAAAGCAGTGACTATTTTAAAAACATTTAAAAAGGCATTTTTAAAATTGTTCACTGGCTGCCACCTGTTTAATTTTCGACATAATACAGCAGGTATAAGAAGTGCTAATAAAAATAAAATATGATCAAGTCCAATCCAGATATGCCAGATACCTTCTTTTATAAAATCACAAAATTGATTCCATAAGCTTAATGAATTAAGATTAAAATGTTGTATTGAATTTTCAGGACTAAACACTTTGCTTAATGTTTTCCCTTTGTGAGTAATATTTAATAATCCCCTATGTTGGGGATCTAGATCAAAAAACAACTTATACTCAAGATCAAATTCGGTAGGTATTTTATTTGATTGAGAACAATTTATCTTAAAGTGTACAATATCATATGAACCATCAGTGTGATTATCTACCAAATGTTCAACTATTTCATTCTTACAATATGTAGTGCCCACTTTCATTTTAAATCGTTCTAAAGCATAGTCATTGATAAGCTTATGATGAGCTTTTAATTCACCCCAGGTAATAGCACCATCAGCATCACTATCTAACCCAATTGCATATTCTAAATCTCTAAGTGCAATGTCCCACTTAGCATGAATTTCATTTCCTTCTCGCCAGAGACTTAAATAGCTGTCGCTTGGTTTATGAGCGTATGAAGGACTGGCATAGAGAATAAGAAATAATAAAACAATGATTAATCTTTTGTTTTTCATTTACTTTAACCTCTTAACAAGATCATTTAATTGTTTATCTTCAAGCATATTATTTTCTATAAACTTTAGTACAGGTTTAGCACTGGATTTATCATTTAATGCAAGCGCACACTCTAAAAATATTTGAGCATCAAGTGGTTCTTTTTGTGCTTCCCAGTTCCTTTTCGCTAAAGTTAATGCAGCTGTAGGATTGCTTTGCAATTTTAGTTTAAATATAGCCTCTTCTCTAAGGTGAATATTTGCTGTATCATTTCTTAGCTTTGCAGAACTGAATCGTGAGTCTAATTCATTTATATGACTAGCCAATGAATTAGATTTTATAGCTTGTTTAGCTAGAGCTAATCTTAAAAGTAAATTGTCTATTTTTGTTTTACCTTTTAAAAGACTAACAACCTCGGTATATCTTTTTTGTAATAATAAAAAATCAGCATATGTTGCTAGTAAATAATTATCAGTTGGACTTAACTCAAGTGCATTTTTGAAATACTGCTCACTATTTTTATAATCACCTAATCTTTTTCCTATTTCCCCCAGAAGTGTTAATGTCCATAATCTCTCATTTTTATAAAGGTCATCTGAATTAGTGTGACTAAGAACTTGATTTAATAAACTATAACTTTTAGATGCTTGTCCGTTTAAGCTGGATACACTACTTATACAGCTAGCAGAAACAAGTTCATTGGTTAATCTAATTAAATGTGCACAGCTACTCTTTGCTTCTTTATAATTTCCTTGTGTTTGTAGTATTAAAGCTTGGGTAAGCCATGCTTGTACATTAGAAGGATCTAACTTTAATGCTTTATTTAAATCTTCTAATGCTCTATTAAAATCATGATTGTATTGATGGATAGTTGCTTGAATTACAAGAATATCTGGGGATGTGGATAAGGGTTCTTTATTTAAAAAAGGTTTTAATACTGACTCAGCATATCCAAAATATCTGGGATCAGCTTCTTGCCGCCCTATCTCTATAAAATGTTTTGCAGTATTTAATGCTAGTTGAAGATTGTTTGGATCTTTATTGAGATTATCTCTTAGTTTTCTAGCTTCATTTAATAATGGTTTTCCTGGACCACTGGATAATCTTTCTAAAACCTGTGAATCGTTTTGTGGGATAAATGGTTTAGCAATGGCCAAGAGAGTTGAAAGGTTAAAAGTTATAAATAATACCAATCCGCTAAAACAAGCCCTCATTTTCCTGCCTTTCCGCAGGCAAAGTTTTGCTTGCACAGCTCGCAAAGCGCAAAACTGTCTGCAGGGCGTAGAAAATAGTAAGCTTAATTGTGCGGATTGGATAGAGACTGTTAGTGTTTTAGACAAAAAATAAATAAAAAATCTCATTGATTTTATTCCTAAAAAAATGACGAGCACTTTTTGGTACTCGTCATTTCACCCATTACACGATCTTTAATTATTTTGATGCTACCTTTCCTGGATTAGGGGTCTTTAGATATGGAAATGTTTCATCAAAGTCAGCAGCGCTTGTAAAAGCACCGTCAGTAATTGCTAGTTTACCAGCTGGAGCTTGATCTGTAGGTAACAATGCACCTGATGCTACACGTAGTTCAATATCTACTACATCATCGCCAGGTCTTCTGCCATTTGGAAAACCTGCATTATCACTCTCTAATGCAGCAAGTGGTTTTTGTTGTGCTGCAGGTACCGCTGGAGTAGCAGTGTTTAATCGAAGCATTTCTGCAACTGCTGAGTTTTGATTTAAGTCTTTTAACCCAGTTAAAAATGCTGCGACTAAATCAGTTCTTGGGAATACAGCTGGTGCTTTATATCCTGCTCCACCAAACAAGACTTCTAAGATGGTTGGTAATGTAGGATTAGTTACATAATCAGCAAACTGAGAATCATCTTTTGGTTCACTGGCATTAAATTTATTTTTATCTTTTAATCCAATGAATAACTCATTTACTAAAGGAGCAGATAGTCTAGATACCTGAGCATAAGGTCCACGCTCTAAAACAGGCTTTTCAAAGGTAGAAGTTTTAGAAAACAGTCTTGATTTTGGTAAGCTGGATGTAGTCCATGCACCTATTATGGTGCCAGTTCCAGTTAAACAACTTTTTGGTACTTCTACTGCAAACGAAGTTACGTTTTTGTCAGCTATTTGGTTAATTCCACCTTTTGGATCGCCAAGAGGATTGAAGTTAACAAGGTCAAAAGTACCTCCTAAATCAACAACAAAACCTTCTTTTCTTTGACCTACAAATACTTTTCCTGCTTTAGAACAGCCAGGAATATTTACATTATAAATGTGGTTTTTAGCATAGGTTTCGTAATTGGGAATAGATTTATCTCCGATATTGTCTGTAGGTTTTATAAAAACAGTTTCTTTAGTATCAGCATTTGATATTAAATCTGCTTTTCCTACTCTTCTGTTTCCTCGTATTACTTTAGCAGTATATGATTCAACAACGTTTGTTGACATATTGTCTTTTACACCTGGGCCAATACCGCCAACATTTATAAAAGGTATTCCTACTTTTTTACCACCAATATCTAAAGGAATAGCATTTAATGTATTCATTGCTTGAAATTGGAAAGTTATGTCTTCTCTTGCATCTCCATTGTTATCCACATGAATCTCGTAAATGGCTTCTGGATCTAATGCAAAGAAATTGGGTCCACCATAACCATCTTGTAATGGTTGATAGTTTGCAATTATAGTTACAAAATCTTCTTTTCCTGTTTCATAACTATTAAAAAGATAAAAATCGGTTCCATCTACCTTAGGCATTTCTGCTATAAATGGAGCCTCTCTATGGCTAGATGCAAATACAGGAATGCTTGAAAATAATAAAGCTATTCCTAACACTAAAACAGACAAGTATTTTATTGATTTCATTCTTTAATTCTCCTTTACTTGAGATTTGTTTCAACTTTTCAATTCATTCTAACAACAGATATGACGTGAAAAGGATAATTAATAATCCAATGGTTACAATATTTATATATTGGTTATTACTTATTCCTGTGAAAATTACTAGCTTAGCCATTCTAGATAACGTATGTAAGAAATTATTATTCCTGATAATTCTTAGACTAGAGGCATTGGGTTTTCATTTTTTTTCTAACCAGCAATATATGGTAGGTAAAACAACTAAAGTTAATATTAATGCAGAAATCATACCAAAAACAATTACCACTGCTAGTGGTTTTTGTGTTTCAGAACCAGTTCCTGTTGATAAAGCTGCAGGTAATAAACCCATTGAGGCAAGTAGTGCTGTCATTATTACTGGTCTTAGTCTTTCTTTTACCCCAAGGATAGTTGCGGTTTTCAGTTCATGTCCTTCCTTTTTTAAGCGATTAAATACAGATACTAGAATAATACCGTTTTGAACACAAACACCTGAAAGAGCAATAAAACCAACTGCAGCAGAAACACTTAGATGGATGTGTGTAAACAATAATCCAAAAACACCTCCTATTGCTGCAAGTGGTATAGTTGCTAATACCAACAATGAATTTTTTATTGATCCAAATTCAGCAAACAATAACATAAATATAAACAATATGCTGAGTGGAATAACTAATGCAAGTTTTTTCATTGCTCTATCTTGACTCTCAAACTGTCCGCTCCATATTATGGAATAGCCATCTGGGAGTTTTACTTTTTTTGCTACTTTCTTTTGTGCTTCCGCGACTACGCCTCCCATATCACGTCCTTGTATACCAAAACGTACAGAGACTCTTCTTTGCATATTTTCTCTATAAATGACAGGTGTTCCAATACTATTTTCAAATGCGGCAAGTTCTCCAAGTGGAATAGTTAGTTTTCCATCTGATGAGACTACTTGTAAGTTTTTAATTGATTCTATCTTGTCTCTATATTCAGGTAAGAGTTTTACAATTAAATCAAAACGCTTATCTTCTTTTATAAACTGAGTAGCAACTTTTCCGGCAAGGGCAGTTTCAATAATGTTTTGAACATTGCCTACACTGATACCATATTTTGCACAAAGCTCTCTATTTACTTTAATAAGTAATTGAGGTTGCCCACTTAGCTTGTCTACAAACAAACCTTCAACACCTTTTATTTTTTGCATTGTAGAAAAAGCCTCTTTTGCTTTTTTCATGAGAACTTTTAAATCAGGGCCAAAGATTTTAATGGCAACTTGTCCTTTAACTCCGCAGATAGCCTCATCAACATTATCTTCAATAGGTTGAGAGAAATAAAAATTAATCCCAGGGAAATCTTTCTCAACCACTTTGGCTATCATTTGATTTAGCTCTCTTTTTGTGCATCCCCATTTGTTGCGAGGAGTAAGATTGACAAGAAACTCTGTAATATTTTGGAGATCTGGATCAGTAGCATCTTCTGGCCTACCAATCAGAAAGACCACGGTTTTTACCTGGGGAAATGACTTAATCTTTTTTGCGATTACAGGTGCAATCTTATGTGCTTCTTCTATTGAGATACTGACAGGCATTGTAGCTCTAATCCACATAGCTCCTTCATCTACAGTAGGCATAAATTCAGAACCTAAAAACGGTATAAATAATAAGGTTACTAACATGCAGCTCAGTGCAATTGAAATAACTTGCTTTGGTTTTTCTATTGACCAATATAAAACAGGAGTGTAAAACTTTTCTATTTTTTCAACAATATAGCTTTTTTTCTCAACAGGATTTTTTCTTAAAAACATCTGACAAAGAACAGGAACTAAGGTTAAAGTAAAAAGTAATGCTCCTAAGACTGCAAAACTCATTGTTAATGCTAATGGTTCAAACAATCTTCCCTCAACTCTTTCTAAACCAAAGATGGGTACAAATGCCATTATAATTATTGCTTTTGCAAATAAAATTGGTTTACCAACCTGCGAAGCTACTTTAGTTATAAGTCCATTTAAATCCTTAATATTGTGATTATTAACAAGTCCAACAAAGATTGCTTCAGCCATTACTACAGAACCATCAATAATAATTCCAAAATCAATTGCTCCAAGGCTTAACAAATTTGCTGAGACACCACAAATCTTCATTAAAATAAAAGCAACTAATAATGAAAGTGGAACAATTAAAGTAATTATCCAGGCTAAGGTTATTTGCCCTGTAAAAATCATAAGTATTATAAAAACAAATAAAATTCCTAAAAGCAAAGTAGTGCTTACATTTTCAAGCGTATGATTAATTAATTCTTGCCTATCGTATGTGTGAACAATATTTACGCCTTTTGGTAATGTGTCTTGAAGTTCTTTTAACCTAGATTTCACATCGTGTAAAACTTTAGATGGGTTTTCCCCTCTTCTCATTAATACTATAGCTTCTACAATTTCATTTCTATCTTCTTTACCTGCTATTCCTAATCTAGTTGCAGGACCAATTTGAACAGTAGCAATATTATCGATTTTTATTGGAACTCCATTAACAGCTTTTATAACAATATTTCTAATATCCTCTAATGAAGACAACAAACCAATGCCTCTTACAACATACTGTTCATTGTTTACTTTTAAATATCCACCCCCAGTATTTTTGTTTGAAGAGGCTAATGCACTGAAAACATCTTCCAGTGTTAATGAAAAACTTTTTAACTTTAGCGGATCAACTAATACTTGATATTGTTTTAATAAACCCCCAAGAATAGCTATATCAGCAACTCCTGGGACCCTTTTTAATTCACGCCTCATAAACCAGTCTTGAATAGTTCTAAGCTCCATAGGGGAGTATGTATCGGACTCAAGAGTATATCGATAAACCTCACCGATTGCTGTAGATAAAGGACCAAGTTTAATTTCTGCGCCTTCGGGCAAATTAATATTACTAAGTCTTTCTAGTACCAATTGTCTTGCAAAATAAATGGTTACAGTATCATCAAACACTACGTTAATAACTGATAGTCCAGCTAATGATTGTGATCTTATTTGTGTGGCATGTGGTAAACCGTTTAATTCAGTTTCAATTGGAATAGTAATTTGCTTTTCAATTTCTTCACTTGCCTTCCCAGGATATTTTGTAATAATTTGAACAATTATATCTGTAACATCTGGAAATGCTTCAATAGGAATCTTAAAAAAAGAGGCACCTCCCCATATTGCAAGCATTAATGATATTGCAATAATTACTAACTTTTGTTTAAGAGAGAAATCAACAATTTTGTTAACCATAACTGCCTTAATCGTTATGAAGCTCTGATTTTAACCAAAAACTTCCACTTGTAACAACTGCCTCATTAGGTTTTAAACCATTTAATATTTCTATTACCGAATCAGTTTCTTTCCCAATTTTTACCTTAACTTCTTTAAAGCCATAAGGGGTTTTTACATAAATTACATCTTGATTGTCTACTCTCTGGATTGCAGATTTATTAACCACAACGGTTTCTTTCTTGGGTGAGTGAATAAACATTGTTCCAAACATCTCAGGTTTTAATTTATGTCTTGGGTTGCGTATCTTTGCTCTTACAGTAACTGTTCGCGTTTCAGATGCTACTCTTTCAGAAATATAACTTAATGTTCCATGAAAAACATCGCTTGGAGAGGCTTCTGTAGTAAAAGTCACCTCTTCACCCAGCGATACTTCTGATAAATCTTTTTCATATACATGTGATTCAAGGAAAACCTCACTGAGATCACTAACTTCAAATAAAACCTTATTTTCATCTACTACTTCACCTGGATTAATAAGTCGTGTAAGAATTATTCCATTGTTAGGCGCTACAATTTCTACGACCCCGCTGTCTTTAATATTTTCATCTAAGTGTGAACCTACTATGGATAACCGCTTTTCAGCAAGCTTTTCCAACGATTGTTTACTTCTTTCTAAAATTGCTAAATTAGCCTTTGATATTTTATAATTATTTTCAGCTTCTAAAAACTCTTTCTTAGCAGTGATTCCATTGTTGAATAGTTCTTGCTCTCTATTAAAAGTACTTTCTGCTAAACTAAGCTCTAATCTTGCTTCTTCAATTTTTCCTTCCAGATCAATAAGCTTTTCATTTATATTTAGCTGTAGCTCTGCGACATCTTGACTGGCTATTTCACATAAGAGTTTGCTTTTTGTAATTTGATCATTTGGTTCTACATAAACGTTTACTAATCTACCTTTAACTGGAGATGCAATAAAAAATGTTTTATTTGGTATAGCTTTTACAATTCCATTAAATCCCAATTGAAAATTTACTTTTTTTCTTTGTGCTACTTCTGTTTGTAATCCAATACTTTCTGCAGTTTCTTTGGAAACATTTATAATTCCTCTTGCTTTAATAGGAGCATGATTGATTGCTTTTTTCCCAAGACAACACCCGGATAGGAAAAATAAAAGAATTACTAAAGGATAGATTTTTAACTTCATAGATTAAATATGCCCTAACTCGGACTAAAATTCCTAGCTTGCCCTTGTGTATTTTAAGCTATGAGCAATTTTTATGTTTTGGTAATTTATAAAACGAAATACCAGCTTATTATCTGTGATAATGCCTTCAAAAGCATCTTTTAATTTAAAAATATGCAATGTCTTGACTTAACTGATTTTTATATTGTTTTATATTACTTTAAGTAAAAATGTTTATCTTGAATCATAAATAGATATCATTCGTCATTCTAACTGTAAAACACTTATGAAATTTATAACGACATTAATTTTGCTGCTTTGTTTTTTTATTTTTCAATTGTTCTTAGACAAATCTTTTGCGATTCCAATTGAACTTGAAAAAGAAAATATTTTAGGGACTAACGATTCTGAAACTCTAATTAAAAAGAGTGGATTGTTAACTTTAAAAGAAGCATTAGATTTAGCAATGGAAAATAACCATCATATAAAATCTGCAATAGCCACTTTACCAATCCAAGAAGCTAATTTAATTATTGCAAAATATAGGCCTAATCCAATCATCAACTCAAATGATGAATTAGTGAAAGGTGGTTCTATACATCCTTTGCAACTTGGGCAAACTTTAGAGCTTGGAAGAAAAAGACATTGGAGAATAGAAATTGCAAAACAACAAATTTCTAAAACTGAACTTGAAATCCGAAAAATCTTATGGGAAATTCATACCCAGGTACATATTGCATATGCTGATCTTGCCATTGGATTAGAATTATTTAATTTAGCAAAAGCAAGAACTGATTTTTATAAATCGCTTGCAGAAATTGCACAAAAGCGATTTATAGCAGGAGATGTATCTAAACTAGAACTGGATCGTACTAATATGCAATTTTTAAGTGCAGAAAATGAATTAAGCAAGTTTGAAGGAAGGCTAAAAAAATCTAATGTTAATTTTAATCATGAACTAGGATTGTCTCCGGATTCAGATACAATTCTTGAAGGTTCAGATAAATCAAAACCACGCATGAAGCTTAATCAGTATCAAGGATTTGACAAAATTGTAGATGAAGCATTGCAGAAGAGGCTGGAAATTGCTATTTTAGAAAAAGATTTTGGTATTAAGAGATCTGAATTAAAGAAAGCCCAATGGGATAGACTGCCGAACTTTTATATTGAAGGGTCAGTAGTAAAACCTAGTTTTCGTGACAATATCTGGGGACCGTATATTGGAGGACAGTTTGAGTTGCCTGTATTTAATAGAAAACAAGGAGAAATTAAACAAGCAAGAGCACAAATAGAATATTTACAAAAAGAAGAAGAAAGAATAAAGCATGATATAAAAATTGATGTAGCGAATGCAGTATATGATGTAGAAATTACAGAACAACAAATTCAAAGATTCGAAGAAAAATTACTTAGCAACTCGACAGATATTCTGGAAATGATTAAGACAGCATATGAAAAAGGGAAGTTATCTTTAACTGATGTATTAAATGCTGAACAACAAAACCGTGATTTAAGACAAAATTACCTGGAGAGTTTACTGAATTATCAGGTTTCTTTAGCTAGTCTTGAATATGCTACTGGAACACCATTAAAAGGGTTAACGGAAGAATGATAATCTTTACCCCGTTTACTTTTTTATTACTTTGTTTTCTTGTTTTATTTCCTTTGACAGGATTGACTCACGGTGAAGATGTTAATTTTCAAACTAATTACAAAAAAGTTGTTTTGGATGAAAGTGCCATTCAAACTCTTGGAATTGAAACCAAAGCAATTGAAGAAACAGTTTTCGAAGAGAAAATTCAAACAACGGGACAAATCGAAGAAATTCCAAACAACCACTTTGAAATAAATACTCCTGTTCAGGGCATAGTGACTAATGTGCTTGTTGATATTGGTGACAATATTAAAATTGATGAGCCGCTTGTAACTATTAAAAGTACTGAGATATCAAGATTACAATCAGACATAAATCAATTAAAAGCAGAGTTTGAGCTTGCGAAAAATAATTATGAAAGAGAAAAAAATCTTTTCGAAAAAGGTATAGCAGCAAAGAAGGATTTCGAATTTGCAGAAGCTGCCCTTAAAGGTGCTACTGCAAAACTTCAGGCAGATGAAAGCAATTTAAAAATACTTACTGAGAATATAACATCTGATACACAAGGAACATTTATAATTAAATCTAAAAAGCATGGTGTGATTAGTGAGAGAATAGTGACTAACGGGCAGGCAGTTAATATAAACCAGGCTTTGTTGAAAGGAGCTGATTTATCTACAGTCTGGGTAAATGCTGATATCTTTGAAAAAGATACAAACAAAATAAAATTAGGACAAAAAGCTGTCATCATACTCGATGGCACTAATAACAAATATACTGGTCAAGTTACACATATTGGATCAGTAATTAACAGTGAAACAAGAACATTGCCAGTTAAAATTACTCTTAATAATCAATTGAAAGATTTAACCCTTAAATCAGGTTTATTTACTCAAGTTCTAATTCAAACTAACTCAAAGAGAAAAACAGTAGTTATACCAAAAACTGCTTTGGTTGAAACAGATAAAAGTGATGTAGAAGGTAAACATAGTCATGTAGTTTTTATAGAAGAAGTTAATAACACCAATAATAATAGTAGAAATAAAAGAACCTTTATCCCAAGACAAATTGAAGTTGAATCGCATGACTCAGAAAATGTTGAGGCTTTGTCCGGTTTAAAAGCAGGGGAGCAACTTGTAATTAAAGGTGGATATCAGCTTCAATACACAAATGAAGAAGATGCTGATGAAGAACATAATTACTCATTTAACTGGTTACTCTTTATAATAATTCCTCTTATATTATTAGTAATTATCTTATTAATAAAGAGCAGGAAGCACTAATTTAACTTTAACAATGATAGCTAATCTTATTAAATGGTCATTAGAAAACAGGTTGATAATTGTAGGACTTGGGTTAGTATTATTTATATTTGGTGGTTATTATACAACCAATACACCAATTGATGTTTTACCAAAATTTGCTCCACCACAAGTAATAATACAAACCAATGCACCAGGATTAGCAAGTGAAGAAGTAGAATCAGTAATTACTATACCCCTTGAAAGTGCTTTAAATGGTACGAACAAAGTAAAAATTGTACGAAGTAGTTCTGTAGAAGGACTTTCATTTATACAAGTAATCTTTGACTGGGGAACAGATATTTATACTGCAAGACAGCTGGTTACAGAAAAGATACAGCTTGTTTCAGCTAATTTCCCTAAAAACATACATACCCCAATACTATCTCCAATCACTTCTCCTATAGGAAGTGTTTATTACTTTGCACTTACATGTAAAGGTTTTCCAATGATGGCATCTACATCATTAATGGATTTAAGAACATATGCTGACTGGGAAATTAAACATAAACTTCTTTCAATCCCTGGTGTGGCAAAAGTACAAACATATGGTGGTGAAGTAAAGCAATATCAAATCTTGTTAAATCCCAACAAACTTAAACAATACAACATTACTTTAAATCAAGTTTTAAATGCTGCTGAAGAAGCAAATGTGGTTATTGGTGGTGGGTATTTGGTTCAAAATGATAGAGAATATTTAATAAGAGGAATTGGAAGAATTGAATCAATTAATGATCTTGCTAATTCAACTGTTTTAGAAAAAAATGGTGTTCCAATAAAACTAAGAGATATTGCAAAA
>JAHFBD010000178.1 GCA_023250175.1 Candidatus Melainabacteria bacterium | reverse complement strand
AAAGATAATAAACTTACAGGACTGATTACTCTTAGAGAAATAATCGACGCCTGGGCACATGATGCAAGAAAAACTTTAGTTCAGGAAGCAATGATAAAACAAATTACAACAGTAGAAAGCTCATTTCCACTAAAAGGCGCAATAGAAATGATGGTAGCCAGCAAATACAGCTGCTTACCTGTTACTGAAGCAGATAAGATTTTAATTGGCTTTATTTCTGAAAGTGATTTATTAAAACACTTAGTTACTCAGGTAGAACTTAAACATGACACAAAGTGTGTAAGAGAGATTATGAATGGAAACCCTCCTCATCTCGATGAAAATGAAAGCCTTGGAAACGCTTCCTTGTTTATGAAACAAAACAGGATTAGAAATCTACCCGTGGTTGATAAAGATAAAAAACTTGTAGGGTTACTAACTTTAAGAGAAATCATTAATGTGCTTTCTTTAACTGGAGATATTGAAAATGTCTCCATTAAAAGCGGAATGTTAAAACAAATGACTACCATTGAAGCAGGCACATTGCTCAAATCAGCTGTAGAAAACATGTTTACGAATCACTATGGATGTTTACCTGTCATTGATAATAAAAACAAAAAACTAATTGGTAACGTTTCTGAATATGATCTTTTAAAAACGCTATATAGTATGCTTAAAGTACCTCAGGATTTTTTCGCAGAAAGATTAGGGAAATACTTTACATAGGGTAAATAGAAACCATTATTTTATAGCTTCTATTTCTTGAACTGTTTTTGGTATGCCTGCTGTTAAAATCTTATTTCCAGTATCTGTAACTAATACATCATCCTCTATCCTAATGCCTATGCCTTTAAAGTATTCTGGAACATTCGGCAATTCATTAGATATATATATGCCAGGTTCCACTGTTAAAACCATTCCCGGAGTTAATTTTATAGGATTTCCATTATCATCAATATAAGGACCAGCATCATGGACATCTAATCCTAGCCAGTGTCCAGTTTTATGCATATAAAACTTTTTATATTCTCCAGTATCTATGATCTCCTGAGTACTCCCTTTTAAAAGTCCTAAACTCTTTAAACCTTCCACGATAGTTTCTACAGCTTTATTATGGGGATCTATAAAATATTTTTGAGGCTTTGCTTCTTCTATAGCTTTTAGCTGGGCTTCTAAAACAATTTGATAAATATCTTTTTGTGGAGAGCTAAACTTATGATTACTAGGATATGTCCGGGTCACATCTGCAGCATAATTATTAAACTCACACCCGGCATCGACTAAAACAAGGTCATTGTCTTTAATTTGCATATTGTTATTTATATAGTGTAGTATCGTTGCATTTGCTCCACTTCCAACTATAGATGAATATGCTGGTCCTATTCCACCAAGAGAGCGAAACTTTGAATCTATCATGGCTTCAATTTCATATTCAAACATATTTGGTTTTGTCAAAGACATAGCAACCTGAAATGCTTCTTCAGTAATATCAATAGCTTTTTGCATTTCACTTAATTCAAAAGTATCTTTTACCAGCCTCATCTTATGAATAAAATCCCTGGGATCAGAAATATCACTTGGGGTTTTCTTTCCACTTCTATTACTCTTTTTTACTTCCCCCATATAAGAAGTGATTTTTAAATCTAAGTCTTTATTATTTCCAAATGGAATATAAATATGATCTGCTGTTTGCAGTAATTTTTTCAATTGTTCATTAAACTCCGGTGTTGAATAGGATTCATCTGCATTATAAATGGACTTGGCACCTTCAACTCCGGTACACTTTCCAACCCAAATCTCTTTTTCTTTATTTTTTGGTTCTACAAAAAGCATAAAAGTATTTTTCCCTGAATCTTTTTTTAAAACACAAATTGAGTTAGGTTCTTCAAATCCTGTTAAATAATAGAAGTCACTATCAGGTTTAAATTTATTTTCTAAATCCTGTGATCGAAACGAAACATTTCTGTTTGGAATAATTACTAGAGACTTATCAGGAAGCTTCTCAAAGAGCTTTGTCCGTCTTAATGAAAAAGCCTCATTCTTATTTATATTAGAAGGAACAACACTGACAACAACAGAAGGAATTTGCATAAATACTTACCTCATTAATTTTTAAAATTTAAGATTTAAATTTATTGCTTTATATTTTATAAGTCCTACACAATTAAGTTAAAGCAATAAATTAATTACGATATTCTTACAAAAAAATTACCCACATATCAAGATTATTTTTGTAATATAGAGCTTACGTTATGATTTCTCAAATAAAACCAATATCTATAGAGCTTGCAAAACCAATAATTCTACAAAATAGACAAAGTAACCATTCTATTACAAAAATTACAGATGAAAAGATTTTATCTCTTGGCAGAGAGCTTTTACAGCAATTAAATAATCTGGATAAACCTCTTGTATTTTATGACTTGGAAACAACTGGTTTAGAAGGTAATAACTGTCGGATCGTAGAACTATCATTAATCAAACTATACCCAAACTCTGATATGGAAATCTGGACTGAGAAAATAAATCCTAAAATAGAAATCCCAGAAATAGTTACCAAGCTTCATGGAATTACAAATGAAATAGTAAAAGACTGTCATAGTTTTGAAGAGATAGCAAAAGAACTAAATGATTTTATTGGTGATTCTCATTTAAGCGGATATAACATAATAAATTTCGATCTGCCTGTTTTAAAAAATGAATTTAAAAGAACAGGAATCCAATTAACTACAGAGGGAAAAGGAATTATAGACCCTGTTCGTATTTATCACAAATATTTCCCAGCTACTGAACGTGATGGCAACAGAAGATTAATTAACGCTCACAAGCAATACTGTGGAACAGATACAACAGATGATCATGCGGCACAATCAGATATAATAAAAACAATAAAGGTTTTAAATGGACAATTTAAACAACATCCTGAGTTACCAAGAAACATCTATGAACTTAATAAGCTTTGCTTAACAAAGCTACCTGATTATGTAGATCACAATGGAAAACTAATCTGGCGTAAAAACAAAGAAAATAACTGGGAAGTAGTCTGCAATTATTTTAAGCCAGAACATAGAGGAAAACCACTAAGTGAAGTAATTAAAATAGATCCCGAATATATTCAATGGGCTTTAGAACCTAAAGACTTTGACTATAGTGATGAGGTCAAACAAATACTGAGAGATGCTCTAATTGGTATCTATCCAACCTCACCAATAAATTAATTAAATTGACTTTAATTTTAACGATGCGGAATTTATACAATATCTAAGCCCTGTTGGTTTTGGACCATCAGTAAAAACATGACCCAAATGAGCACCACAAGTACTACATATGACTTCAGTCCTAGTCATTCCATAATTATCATCAGAGATACATTCTATATTAGATTTATCAATGGGAGCATAAAAACTAGGCCATCCTGTCCCAGAATCAAATTTTGTATTAGATAAAAATAAATCACTACCACAACAGGTACACTGATAAGTACCTTCTTTTTTTGAATCCCAAAACTGTCCCGTAAATGGTTTTTCAGTTCCTTTTTCTCTTGTCACATGATATTCTTCAGGAGTTAGTAAATCTTTCCATTCAGAATTAGACTTAATAATCTTTTTATCACTCATAAATTACTAATGTTTACCAAGAATTTCTAATTCTCTCTCAAACACACGCTCAGTTTCAGTATTAGAACCTAATTTAACCCTCTCTTCTTGTCTTTCTTTAACGACTAAGACTGGTTCTAGTTCTTTTTGGGGCATATATTTAAACTCTGCTTGTGGTTGTAGTTTTTCTCCTTCTAATTTAGCAACAATCACTGCACCGATGGAATTACTCCAGAGGTTTACAGGAGTTCTACAAGAATCAAGGATTCTATCTACTGGAAGAATTAAACTAAGTCCCTCAATGGGTACTCCAACTGCATTAAGAATAATTACCATGGTTACTAAACCAGCACCAGGAACTGCTGCCGCTCCTGCTGATGCAAGGAATGCAGTAAGAACAATTATTAACTGATGAAAGAAATCCAAATGAATACCATACATCTGAGCAATAAACATTACAGCTACACCTTGATAAAGAGCAGTACCATTCATATCAATTGTAGTTCCAACAGAAACCACAAAACTTGTAATTTTATTTGGTACACCTACACCTTTATTTAAACATTCCATAGTAACTGGCAATGCAGCTCCACTGCTTGCTGTAGGACATGCTATAGCAAGCGAAGGAAGAAGATTTTTCATTAATTTAATTGGCGAATAACCTCCAAATATTTTTAAAACAATAGGAAGAACAATACATGCATGAATAGCTAATCCCAACACAACAGTACAAAAATAAGATAAAACAGATAAAAGGCTGGATACACCAAGTGTTGCAACAGTATTTGCACTTAATGCAAAAACACCTATAGGTGTAAGTGAAACAATCCAATCAGTTATATGCATAATAGCCTGGAAGGCAGCTTCAAAAAATGCAGTAATAGGTTTTCCTGCTACTCCAATTTTTGTAAGTGCCGTACCAAGTAAAACGGCAAAAACTATTACCTGCAATATATCTGACTTAGCAAGAGATTCAAAGATATTTTGTGGAGCCATATTAATAAATAGCTCAGAAATAGGAGGAGTTTCATTTACTATTTTGTTTAAGCCAATAGTACTAACATGTGAATTAATTCCTGGTTTAATAATTCCAGCAAGCACAAGTCCAAGAGCAGTTGCAATAAACCCTGTGCTAATAAAGTAAGTAAGAGCTTTTAAGCTAATACTTCCTAAATGTTTTGTATCTCCGATAGAAACTATTCCAAGTGTAACAGATGTAAAAACCACAGGAATAACCAAAAGCTTTAAAAGCCTCATAAATATTTGGCCAATTGGTGCAATGAAGGTCGGTGTTAAATCTTTAAAA
>JAHFBD010000177.1 GCA_023250175.1 Candidatus Melainabacteria bacterium | reverse complement strand
AGCCTGCTAAAGTAATAAATCAAAAGCCTGATGGAGTAATAGATCCAAATAAACCAGATGGTTTTATGTGGCTTTCTACTGGAATTACTGGAAAGGATCTTAAAAAAGCACAAGCTGTCTCTGATGGTGCTGGAAATTGGTTAATAGCATTTTCATTAAAAGGTCCTGCAATAGAAAGCTTTGGTAGATTAACAGAAAGATTAATTGAGAAACCACTTGCAATATTTTTAGATGGAAAGTTGATTTCAAGTCCTACTGTTCGTTCGGCAATAACAGGTGGGGAAGGACAAATTGAAGGAAGATTTACTGCAGAAGAAGCACAGGATCTTGCAGTACAACTAAATGCAGGTGCCCTACCAGTACCCGTAAAAATAATTCAAGAAAGATCGGTAGGAGCTACACTTGGTCAGGATTCTATTAATAAGAGTCTAACGGCAGGATTTTATGGGATTTTACTTGTGATTTTATTTATGCTTGTTTTTTATAGATTGCCCGGGGTAATTGCTAGTTTTGCATTATTGTTATATACCCTAATAACAATTGCAATCTTTGAACACACCGTAACTTTAACATTAGCTGGTGTAGCAGGATTTATATTAAGTATTGGTATGGCCGTTGATGCAAATATACTAATCTTTGAAAGAACAAAGGAAGAACTTAGAGCAGGAAAAAGCTTTTTTAATGCAATTGATGCCGGCTTTGATAGGGCATTTACAAGTATTTTTGATAGTAATATAAACACATTAATTGCATGTTTTGTACTTTTAATTTTTGGTACGGGATTAGTAAGAGGTTTTGCTATATCACTTGCAATCGGTGTCTTAGTTAGTATGTTTTCAGCTATCTTTGTAACAAAGACATTGCTATCTGTTGCTACAAAATTTGAAGTGTTTAGAAAACCTGTTTTATTTGGAGTTAAACTTTAGTAGATTGTTCTAGATTAGAATTCAAAGGTTTATCTTTAGCAAATCGGGCTTTAAAAACCATATAAATAAATTTTGGTAATGTTTTTAAAATTCGTGTGCTTCTTTGTGGCTGGGTAATTACACGAAACAGCCACTCTAAATGAATATTTCTCATCCATTGTGGTGCTCTTTTTGTTTTGCCTGACCATATATCTAAACTGCCTCCAACACCAATCATAATACTATGTGGAAATAAACGATAATATTTATTTATCCAGATTTCTTGCCTCGGAGATCCTAGAGCTACCAAAACAAAATCTGGATTTTCACTTGCAATTTCACTTGCAATATTATTGTCTTCCTCCTGCCCGTGATAACCATCAATCATTTTTACAATATTAATATCTGGATACTTCTCTTTAAAAGAAAAAGATAGTTTTTCTAAAACATTTTGGGTACTACCAAAAATGGCGATCTTCTTTCCTAATTCATTAGCAGTTTCTAAAACATTTTCACACAATTCAATTCCCGGTACACGATTAGCACTTTCTAAGACCCCAGGATTTAAAAGTTTAAAAGCCCATATTACTCCCGTTCCATCGGGTACTATTAGATCTGCATTATTAATTGCTGATTGGAACTCAAAATTTTGGCAGGCACTTACTATCATCTCAGGATTTAAAGTGATGACTTTCATTTGTCGTGAGTTATACAATGCTGCTTTGACAATATAAGCTGCCTCTTTCATACTTACTATATCAATTGGTTGTTCTAATATTCTTTTACGCATGGCTTATTAAATCAGGTAAGAATCTTTTGTAAGAATTCAATATTAACATTATGTAACTGACTTGCTTTTTCTTTAGCTTGCTTTGCTTTTTCTGACGTGTACTTAAGATTCTGCCAAAAATAACTCCACGGTTTATCTAGATCATCTTTAAATGAAGCTCCTACTTGCTCCGAAAACTCAAGCAATGATTTTACTTTTTGATCATAGATTAAGCCAAATACTGGTTTTTCATTTGCTAAAGCAGCAAGTATGGCATGGTATCTCATACCAACCATAACATCACAACTTCCTAAAATTCCGGCTTGTTGAGGGATAGAGAACTCATTAAAATTTTCAAGTAATACTATTCGTTCTGGAGATGTAACTCTTTTTATAATAAGATCAAATAACTCATATAAAAGTGGCAAATCCTCATATGGTCTGCACGGTATGAGAAGGACCTGCCAATCCTTCATACTTGAAGTAATTTTTGAAATTTTATCAGCAAGATCCTTTAAGTGGAAATCTTTTAGATTTTTATCACTTCTTATAGATACACCAAGTATTGGTAATTTCCAGTTTATTTGTTTAATTGCATCTTGAAAATTAAACTCTTGTTTGAGAGACCAAACAGGATCACAAGTTACTAATAAACTCTTTTCATAAGAAACGGTAGCTGCAGAAACATGATCTCTAACAGTAAGCATACTGGCAGATTTCATCCCAAATTTAAATAATATTTGTGTAATCCTTCTTTGCAATGGACCAATCCCTGCCCCACAAAATATAATGTCTTTGCCAGTAATTTCTGCAAGAAACAAGTGTATATAATAGTATAAAAAACTTTTAAAACTTGTTTTATCCTGAAATAGTCCTCCGATAAAGATTATTGCGTCGGTCATTAAGATACTTGGAATAATCTGAAAAAAATCTTTTCTATCAATTGCCTTTACTCCATACTTACTTATAGTAGAAACATAATCATTTGAGATAACAGTTATATTTGTTCTTTTAATTCCTATATTTACTAAGTCTCGAATTAAAACATGAAGGAGGGCTTCATCTCCAAAATTTCCAAACCCTAGATAACCACTTATTAAAATTTGCTTCATAATTTAGGAATTACCCTATCTTATCTTGTTCATATATTAACAATGAATGTTTCTTAAGATTAACAACTGTTAGATTTTAAGCTTTTTGTGGCAGATTTATCAAGAGAGCCCTAATTTTTATTAATGATTAATAATTAAATGGGTTCATTTAGAAGTATATCTTAGGCCCAAAGTAAAATGGAAACTACGACACAACAAATACTTACAGCACCAGTTTTAAGTGGTGAATTATCTGAATTTAACTTGGTTCATATACTTCAACTATTAAATGAATGTAATGCAAATGGGATCTTACAGGTTAAAAAAGGTGCTTTATATGGAGTAATGTATTTTGATCATGGGCAAATTATTGATGCTCATGTTCTTACTTATGATGGGGAAGATGCTATATATGAAATTTTCTTATGGTTAACCGGTAAATTTTCATTTTACTCATTACAAATACAAAGACCAAATACAATTAAACGTCCAACAGAAGATTTAATACTAACAGGTGCTCGCTATGATGAGAGATGGAGAAAGTTATGTAAGTTAGGGATTCATTCCAATACTATCTTACAAGCCAAATCAGATGAAGAGATTGCAAGAATGATTGCTGAAGAAGAAGAAGGTACAATACACCTTGCACAAGCAGATCAGGAATTTTTAAGAGCAGCCGATGGAACTAAATCTTTAGGTGAAATTACTGCTCAGCTAGGCTACAACAGACGTAAATTAGTAACTATATTATCGTTTTTACTGACAAATGGTTTCTTAGATATTATTTCAACGGATCAACGTAGTCCATTTAATGATAGTACACAAGTTTTTATGCCAGAACTTGATTAATAATTAGTGCTTATGTAAAATTAAAACCCCTAACATTACACAAAAAATTTGAAATAAGAAAAATCTTTTAACTATATCAGTTTCTTTCCACCCACATAATTCAAAGTGATGATGTAAAGGAGCCATTTTAAATATTCTTTTATCAGCACCAAGAAATCTTTTTGAAAATTGACAACTTAATACCTGAAGAATGACCGATAGTGCTTCTAATATCGGTATTGTTGCAAATAGTATTAGATACCACTCAGTTTTTGTAACTATAGCGAGTGCACCAATAATGCCTCCAATGGATAAACTTCCTGTATCCCCCATAAATACTTTTGCGGGGTATTTATTGAAGTGCAAAAAACCTAACAATGCTCCTGCAAGTATCACTAAAAAATAAAATAATTCAATCTTATTAACATGCAATAACAAAATGAGAAAACCTACAATACCAGCTAACGTTACACTTCCTAAAAGACCATCTAATCCATCAGTTAAATTATATGCATTACTTGCTCCTGCAATAATAAAAAATGTCCAGAGTAAGCAAATCCACGAAGAACTCTCCTTATAAAAGTAAAAGATTACAATGCTTACTAAGAATTGTATGAATAGCTTAACCCATCCAGAAATGCCCTTATTATGCTTTTTAACAACTTTCAAGTAGTCATCAAGAAATCCTAGGATGAAAAATATAAGAGCAGTTCCTACAACAATAAATAAATCTAAGGTTTGAAAATTGTTCTTTAGTAAACACATTATGATGGTAAGCCCAAAAACAGGAATTAAAAATAGTAATCCTCCAATTGTCGGGGTATTTGATTTTGTAATTCTGTGTTCTTGGGGACCATCGACTCTTATGGTTTGCTTAATATTTATGGTTTCAAGTACTTTAATTAAAGGGTGACCGAATACTAAAACAATTAAAAAAGAAATTAAAAATATAAATAAGCATTTATAGGTAATCATGTTCTATTTCTATATAAGCTTACCTAGTAAGGTCGTTATAAATTGTAGGGTAAAGAATCCTAAAATTGGTGAAATATCAATTCCATTAATAGGGGGGATTATTCGTCTAAATGGCTCAAGATAGGGGAGACATAACTTATCTAAAAATCTATAAAATTTCGTGTATCTTAAATCAGGGACCCATGATAATAAGACCCATACAAACATTATAAATGTATAGGCTTGGATCAATGTAATTATTAACATTATTATTGAAGACATAATTTGCTCTATTTATAGATTATAGATTATAATCCGACTTAAAAATTGTTTTAGTATTAAAATCT
>JAHFBD010000176.1 GCA_023250175.1 Candidatus Melainabacteria bacterium | reverse complement strand
AAAAACATAGTTCTTGCAGATTCTATAAGCTCTTACCCATCTCCTTTACAACAAAATAACATTTTAAAAAGTGCTGCTGGTATTGGATACGGAGAATTGTACTCTGACTATGACAAGAACGTCCATAAAATAAAATTAATTGAAGCTGGTTACAAAGAAACCCCTGCTTTCTCTTATGCATTATTTAAAACGGTTTCTAAGAAAAATGATGTTATAACCAAAACAAAAAACAAAAATGAGTTTTTCTTAAAATATTTTAAATCCCCATTCCACAAATACTCTTTCATTGATTTGCTTCAAGATAAATTAGATTTAGAAACCTTTAAAAATAAAACTGTAATCATCGGTATTGCCACAAAAAGCAAATTAATAAAAGATCAGCTATATAATCCATTAACAAAAAATGAACTGGTTAGTGATAGCGAAGTTCAAGCTACTGCAGTAGCAAACCTCACAAATAACTCCTATTTACTGAAATTTAGTTTAACCGATGCTCCTATTGGCTTCATAATCTTAAGCATCCTTCTAGGAATGATTTTTAGCAGTATACCTGCCACATGGAGAATACTTTCATCTGCATTTTTATTTGTAGCTTTATTTGTCTATAGTCAAGTTTTATATAACTCGCATCAGATTTTAGTAGAACTAGCACCTATAGTCTTTGTTTTATTAGGAAATTTAGTGATTGGCTCATTAGTGTTTTTACAGTTAAACTTACAAGAACAAAATATTGAGCTTGAAGAAGCCTTTATTATGCTACAAAAACGTAGTAAGGAGTTAGAAACTTCTCAGCTACAACTAAAAGGAAAGAATACAGAATTAACTCTGGCACTAAACGAATTACATGAAAAAGTCAATGAAATTCGAGAAGTCAGGAAACAATTATCTGGGCGACGTGAGGAAGAAAGAAAAAGAATTGCACGAGAATTGCATGATGATACATTAGCCAGAATAACAGACTTGAAAAGATATATTGAATCTATTATTAACTCTTCAAATACTTCTGTTCAGATAAAGCAAACTCTTGGGGTTGCTATTCAAACTCTTGATAATGTCACACAAGAAACCAGAAGAGTTATTAATGCATTAAGACCCTCAATGCTGGATAATGCATTGGGATTAATTCCTGCTATTGAAAATTTGTTAGATGAGCTTTCAAAAAGATCAAATTATAAAATCCTGGTTAAGCTAACAACAAAACTTTCGAAATTAAAATTATCAGAGTCTGACGAAATCCATCTTTATAGGATTATCCAAGAAGCTCTGAACAATGTTCTTAAACATTCAAGCGCTACAAAGGTTGAAATTTCAATAACAGAACAACCAGGAAAAATTTTATTTTTAATTAAAGATAATGGTGTAGGCTTCCGCAGAGATTTAATTAATCATGCAACCATAAAAAGATTTGGACTTGTGGATATGAAAGAAAGAACAGAACTTATCGGTGCCAAACTACAATACTTAACTAAGCTAGATAGCACTGGGACTATTTTAGAAATCACTATTCCAAGTGAAAAAATTATTAAAGCTGAAGAAAAAACGCTGGTTACATCTTAAATCGGTCTCTACATCAAGATCTGATACAATCTTTTCAACGATAAATATTGTTTATGTAAGGAGAACCAAAGATGTCATTTAAAATATCATTAGCTAATAATATGTTTAACCCTTCAAAACTTATACAACCTAACAATATAAACTCCGAAGACTCCGGTGCAAAGATTCAAGAACCAAGCAACACTAATATTCCCAATAATGTCGGCACAAACCCCAAAGTATCAATATCATTTCAAGAACAATTGAATCAAAGCAAGCTAAGTTACCCCGAATCAAAAAAAATCCCAACAAAAGAAATGTGGCATGGGATAGAAATTGCTGATGATTACAGTTGGCTTGAAAACACTAATGAAGAAGTAGGTAAATGGACACAAGAACAAAACACTTTCACAAGACAAGTCTTGGATTCTATCCCGAATAGAGAACAGATGAAAAAAGACTTAAGAAAGTGGCTGGAGATTGGTGACATTAAAAATATTGCTACTTATGGAAATAAAACCTTTCAATGGCGAAGAACAAGAGATGAAAATCATGCAGTGTTATATGTAAAAGACAAGGCTACAAACATAGAAGAAGTACTTTTAAATCCAAATACAATGAGTAGTGATGGAACTCGAGCTGTGGATTGGACTTCTATCTCACATGATGGAAACCTCATTGCTTATGGAACTTCTGACGGGGGTACAGAAAAAAGTATTCTTAGAATAAAAGATGTTAACACTAAGCAAGATTTAAAAGATGAAATTCCAAATACAAGAGCCTGTGCTGTAGGCTGGATGTTAGATAACAGTGGATTTTTCTATACTCGTTACCCTAAAACAGGTACAGTTCCTGAAGGGGAAGAAAATTATCATAGATCCATTTATTTCCATAGGTTAGGTTCTAGCCATGAGACAGATCAATTAATATTTAAACCAAAAGATCCTTATAAAGACTGGCCAAATATTGGTATCTCAGAGGATGGTAAATGGGGAATTGTTTCAGTCTCACGAGGCTGGAGTGCCAATGATGTTTATATTGGAGAAATAAATATAACAAATCCTGAAAACACAAGATTTAAACCTCTTTTTGAAGGGAAAGAAAATCATTTGAATCCAGTTATTTACAAAAATCACATTTATATGATGACTGACTTAAATGCTTCAAGATTTAAAGTCATGAGAGTATCAGTTAATGAACCTGATTTATCCAATACAAGCAAATGGGAAGAGTTTATACCGGAGGATATCGGAACTTTAGAAAACCATGACATTATTGGTGGTAAATTACTTTTATCTTATAAAGATAAAGCTTTTTCAAGATTAGATGTTGTTAATGTCAATGACAAATCTAAGAAAAGTATTCCACTTCCTTCAATCGGAACAGTGGAGAGTATTAGAGGAAAAGAAAATAGCTCAGAAATGTTTTTTTCATTTGAATCATTTACAACTCCAACCACTATTTATAAAGCAGATATAAACTCTCTTACGCAAGAAAAGGTTTGTGAATTAAATATTTCTGAGGATCTTTCTGAAATTGAAACTGAACAAGTAACTTACAATTCAAAAGATGGAACCCCAGTAACAATGTTTTTAGTTCATAAAAAAGATCTTGTCAAAGATGGTGAAAATAAAACAAAATTATATGGTTACGGTGGATTCAATTCTGGTCTATATCCATGGTTTATGAAAAGTGCTATTAACTGGATTTCAAAAGGGGGTATACTTGCAATTCCTAATCTAAGAGGTGGAAATGAATATGGTGAAGAATGGCATAAAGACGGAATGCTAGATAAGAAACAAAATGTCTTTGATGATTTTATTTCTGCAGCAGAATATCTCATTAAAGAGAAATATACAAAACCCTCTAAGCTTGTAATCCAAGGAGGAAGCAATGGCGGACTATTAGTAGGTGCTGCTTTAGTTCAAAGACCTGACTTATTTGGTGCAGTAATTTGCCAAGTGCCACTGTTAGATATGATTCATTATGATAAAACTCATATTGCAAAACTATGGCAAAGTGAATATGGAGATCCTACGAAGCCAGAAGATTTTAAAGTCTTATATGCTTACTCTCCATATCACAATGTAAAAGATGGAATTGATTATCCAGCTGTTTTATTAGCAACTGCAGATGGTGATAGCAGGGTAGATCCAATGCATGCAAAAAAAATGGCAGCCAAGCTACAAGAGGCTTCAAGCTCTAATAAACCCATCCTCCTCCATGTAGATAAACAAGCAGGGCATGGCGCAGGAAAACCTATTAATAAAATACTTGAGGATCTTGTGGATATAGAAGCTTTTTTGAAAGCTACACTATCATAAACAATTGTTTCTACCTACCGCCGTTTTTTTCGCTGTGCTCCCAAAACCGGCTTTCCAGAGTACTTCCAATCTGTCATTTATAATACATTACGATTTTACCGAATAAATCGGGTAAAATCTTACCTTATAAGTTATTTACTTAGAAATATTACACTAGCTAGGTAGTAACAAACGATTTACTGTTTCATAAAGATGGTTGAAAATAACATCCCTAAAAGATTTGCAATAAGAAAAGTAAATAAGAAAATTCCTAATAAGAACGGAATAATTGCCATTAAGAATACACGCCAAGCTTCAAGTTGAAAGCTTCGAGCTAATGCAATCCAAAAAAGAATAAATGACCAAATAGCAATTATTACTTCAATAAAATCAAAAACATTAAAATAAAAATGGCTTATTAGCCCAATTGGTGCCATTAACAAATACGGAATGTTTGATAGACCAGTAAAGCCTAATAATCTAGCAAGATTGTTATTTGGTGTTTTAAATACAGTACTAAAAAATATAATGAATAGTCCAACAGAAAACCAACTTATAAAACCTATAAGCTGGACTCCAAGCAAATTTAACAGATTTAGATTCTCTGGATCTACTTTCCCAAAGTTTGATAAAAAGACAGCCAGGACCCCATAAATAAGAATAGTAAAAGTATCTTCTTTATATAGTTCCTCAAATGTTTTTTGTGGATTAGTTAATATGCCATGGAATACTTCTAAAAACCCAAGCTTAGGCCCATCATCAATAATAGTCTGTCCTGATATTGTATTTTCTATATTTGGATTTGGATCATTTATCATTTGGGGTTTACCTTTTTAAATAATTTTATGGATTAATTTTAATTTACCCGGCTGGTTTTGCTCAATTATTATTGCAGAGATTAATTTATTCCTTATGTTATCAACATCCTCTTTGATTTTTGCATAGACTTGAACTAAAGGTTCGCCTTTTTTTACTTTGTCACCATATTTCTTACAAAGAACAATTCCAACTGAATGGTCTATATTATCTGATGCTTGTTTTCTTCCCGCACCTAAAGCATGTACTGCCTCACCAACCGATAATGCATTTATGTGGCTTATATACCCATCTTG
>JAHFBD010000175.1 GCA_023250175.1 Candidatus Melainabacteria bacterium | reverse complement strand
AAAATATAACAATATTAGTTTTGACTTTGATATAAGTTGTCTGGGATTTGAACCAATTATCATAGCGGAAGAGCGAAATGTAAGAAAATTATTTGACAATTTAATTGATAATGCTCTGAAATATAGTCCTAGTGGGGGTAGGATATCAGTAAAGATTTTAAATGATAGTGAAAATGTTACGGTTTCAATTAGTGATCAAGGTGTTGGATTAACATCTGAACAATTACTACATGTTTTTGAACCCTTTTATAGAGCAGATAATTCTGTAACAAGAGAGTTTCGTGGTGTAGGTTTAGGGCTTGCTGTTTGTAAGAGAATCGTTGAGTTGTACAAGGGTTCTATTTGGTGTGAGAGAGCAGTTAATGCTGGCACAATGTTTAATGTAGCTTTGCCTGTTAATGTTAATCTAATAGCATCACAAAAGGAATTAAAAATAGAGACTGTTGTGCAAGATTCAACTGAGTCAAAAGTTTAAGTCTTAAATAGATCAGGTATACTAAATACCCATAATGACACTATCAGTAGCAATAATTACTTTTAATGAAGAAAGAATTATAGGAAAAACACTCTCAGCAATTAGTGATTTAGCTGATGAAATAATAGTAATTGATTCGTTTAGTACTGATAGTACTCCAGATATTATAAAAAAGCTTAATGTAAGGTTTTATCAGGAAGAATGGCAAGGATATGCAAAACAAAAAAATCTTGCTATTTCAAAATGTACTGGAAACTGGATTTTGGTGCTGGATGCTGATGAAGTAATAACAGAAGACTTAAAATCAGAAATTAAAAATTTACTTCAGCAACCAACTTGTGATGGATATAAAATTGCAAGAAAACTATATATTGGTAATAAATGGATTAGATTTGGTGGATATTTCCCTGATTACCAGCTACGACTTTTTAAAAATAATATTGGAGCCTATTTTAAACAAAGAGAGGTTCATGAAAGCATTTGTTTGGATGGTGAGGTAGGCCTTTTGAAAAATCCTTTGGAGCATTATGCATATGAAAACATTAGTGATTATAAACAAACTCTAGATAGATATGCACGGTTAGCAAGTTTGGAAATTAAAAACAAGTTTTTTTATTTACCACCACTAAGAGCATTCTGGACGTTTTTATTTAGATATCTTTTTAGATTAGGATTTTTAGAAGGTAGTATTGGGTTTGAAATGGGCAAGATTTATGCAGAATATGTTTATAAAAAATATGATTTAGCAAAAGTAAGTGATAAAAACTAATTTGTATAGGTAAGTGTTGATTGATAGCAATAATACATGCCTTTTAAAGTTAGATGAGGGTCATATAAATCAAAACCTTTATAGAGCTTTGTAATTACTAAGGCATTACCACCGGTTAAAACTATTTTTGGTTTGGGGTCTGTTTTTTGTTTGAATAAATTTACAAAATGTTCTATAAATGCAATTTGTCCTAATACTACTCCTTGTGAAATGGCTTCTTCAGGGCTTTTAGCTAAATAGTCTAAATTAGTTACTTTTTCTGTTTCTTGGATTTCAACCTTGGGTAATGAAAGTGGGTGTGTTGATATTGCATTTAATTCTGTCTCAATACCTGCACGCAAAACACCACCCAGAAAGACTCCTTCTTTATTACAGGTGCTGATTGTTGTTGCAGTGCCGAAGTCACAAACAATAATTGATGAGTCAAACAGTTTTAGTGCTGCTATTAAATTACAAACTCTATCAATCCCAAGTTTTTCATAGGTGTTTTTAATTGTATTTTGATTCTTTGTTTCAAGTCTTATAAAATTAAGTTTATAAGTGGTTTGTATTGTTTCTATTAAACTATTTATATGATGTAATGCACCAGCTATAACTACCGGATAGTTATTGTTTTTAATTTCATCCCATGGTACTGAACTAAGCTCAGAATGTTTTGTTATTTTATGCTGAACCATGTGCTCATTTTTAATAAGCCCATGGTGTAAATTACTGTTTCCTACATCAATTACAAAAACGGTGCTTTGAGAAGACATAACTATTACACTTTATTCTTTTCTTTCTTTTGTTTAGCTTTATTGTTTGCTGGAATAATAGACTGATTCTTTTTTAACCTGACTTGTTTAACTCTTTGATTATCTTTTTCTTCTACGATTAATTTGTATTCGTTACTTTCAACCTCATCTCCAACATTAGGTTCTTTTCCAAGCAAACCAAAAGTAAGTCCACCAATTGTATCGTAATGTTCTTTAGAAAAATTTGTACCTAGTTTTTCATTTACTTCATCAATTGATAACTTTCCATCAACTACAATGTCTGCATTAGGAAGGACTTGAATAGGATCTTTGTTTGTATCAAATTCATCAGGGATTTCACCAACGATTTCTTCTACGATATCCTCAATTGTGACTAATCCAGAAGTACCGCCAAACTCATCTATTACAATTGCAAGTTGTAGGGATTTTCTTCTAAGTTCAGTTAATAAATCATCTATTGGCTTGCTCTCAGGGACTTTTATTACTTGTTTTACAATTTCTTTTACAGGTTTTTGGTTGTTATCTAGGTGTACTTGTTCTAGTAGGTCACGAGTAGTAGCTACACCAATTATGTTATCAATGGATTCTTCATAAATAGGTATTCTGGAATGTTTTGAGTCAATGATTAACTTAACAATGTCTCCAATCTTTTCATTTGCTTCAATGCAAATCATGTCAGTTCGTGGAGTCATTACTTCACGGGCAACAGTGTCAGGAAAGTCAAAGATATTTGTTATCATTTCTTTTTCTGTCTCTTCAAGTACTCCTTCTTCCTGGCTTACATTAAGTAGCATTTTTAACTCATCTTCAGTGTATACAAAAGTAGTTCTAAGATCAGTAATGCCAAAGAGTCTTAAAATACCTGCAGCTGATATATTCAAAAAAGTAACTAATGGGTTTGTAATTAATTTAAAGATCTCAAGGGGCCAAATTAATACAAAAGCTGTTTTTTCAGGGTCTTTGAAAGCAACGGTTTTTGGAATAATTTCACCAATTACAGTGTGGAAGTAAGTTACTATAAGCAAAGCTAATGGTAGGGCAATGCTATGTGCTGTAAAGTCTGTAATATGAGATGGAATTAAGTTTTCTATTATAGGGAGTAATAGTTTTGCTATAGTTAATTCAGCTACAGCTCCAAGTGCTAAGCTTGCAATGGTAATTCCTATTTGGGCTGCTGAAATATAAGTATCTATTTTATTTAGAGCTCCTAATATTATTTCTGCAGTTTTATTATTTTCTTTAGCTTTTTGTTCGATTCTTGTTTTATTTACTCTAGCCAAAGCAAATTCTATTGCTACAAAGAAACTGTTTAGCAAAATCAATACAAAGCCTATTAAGAGACCGGTTAATGTATCCATTTTTTGTTAAACCTTCCAAGTGATCTTGTGTCTTGAATTTGGCAATGGGGGTAAATAAAGCTGATTGTAGGGGGTATATTCAAATTAAGTGAATTTAAGCACTGCTTTAGTAAAATAAGATATTAGCATAAAGAGTTATACCCTATAAAGAACTTATTAAAAAATAACTGGTGATAACATGTTAAGGTTCGTTTAATTTTCAGATAATTTGTCAAAATTTTCCAAAATTTATTTATGTGGAGCTAATAGTATTAATGATTAAGATAATAGAAATAGGTTTATGAAATGAAAAAGCTTTTTAAAGATATTGTTTGGGGGCTTACTGTATTAGTTTGTTTTATTTCATTTGTAATAGTGACTCAGATATTTAACCCCCAGGAAAAGATTAATGCCTTGTGGTTAACGATTTCAGCATTATGTTTCCTGACTTTAGGCTATCGTTTTTATGGCACTTTTTTAGCAAAGCAAATTTTAAATTTAGATGATACAAGAACTACTCCAAGTGAGCGCTTAAATAATGGACATGATTATATACCTACTAATAAGTTTGTTGTTTTTGGACACCACTTTGCAGCTATTGCTGGGGCAGGACCACTTATGGGACCTGTACTTGCTGCACAGTTTGGGTATCTTCCAGGGTTTTTATGGATTTTAATTGGTTCTGTTTTTGCTGGTGCAGTTCATGATTTTATTATTTTAGTTATGTCAATTAGAAGAGATGGTAAATCCATTTCTCAATTTGCAAAGGAAGAAATTGGACCAGTTTGTGGTATAGCTAGTGGGATTGCAATTTTTATAATCATGATAGTTGCAATAGCTGGACTTGGACTGGCTGTAGTAAATGCTTTGAAAGATAGTGCATGGGCATTGTTTACTATTTCTACTACTATTCCTATTGCAATATTTATAGGGATTTATATGCGCTATTTAAGACCTGAAAAAACAAAAGAAGCTTCAATTATTGGATTCATTCTTTTAATTCTTGCTGTAGTTTGTGGTCAGTGGGTTCAGGAAAATCCTTATCTTGCACAATATTTTATTTATGATAGAAAGACTCTTACTGTTATGCTTGCAGGGTATGGTTTCTTTGCAGCCTGTTTGCCAATATGGTTATTACTTGCACCTAGAGATTATTTAAGTTCTTTTTTAAAAATTGGAGTGATATTTTTGCTTGCAATAGGAGTAATTTTTGTTGCTCCAAATCTTGAAATGCCTAAAGTTACAAGATTTATTCATGGTGGAGGACCGATTTTACCAGGAGCTCTTTTTCCATTTTTATTTATAACCATTGCCTGTGGAGCAATATCTGGGTTTCACTCTGTAATTGGTTCTGGTACAACACCAAAACTAATTAAAAAAGAATCAGAGTGCTTGTTTATAGGCTATGGCGGTATGCTAATGGAGGCATTTGTAGCTATTATGGCATTGATTGCGGCATGTATTTTATATCCAGATGATTATTATGCAATTAATGCTAGCATTATGCCTTCTTGGGTGCGACCAATTGAATTAGACAGTTTAACAAAATTAGTCGGAGAAGAAAATTTAATTGGACGAACAGGTGGTGCTGTAAGTCTTGCAGTAGGAATGACTAAA
>JAHFBD010000015.1 GCA_023250175.1 Candidatus Melainabacteria bacterium | reverse complement strand
TCGGGATAAAATCTTACCTTGTAAATTGTTTACTTAGAAATATTACACTAGCTAGATAGTAACCTATATTGTAACTCACAAATTAGAAAATGCTAGGATTTTAGCTATAATAAACTAACATGAAAAGAAATTTACTAGTATTATATTTTGTTGGAATATTTTTATTTATATTAACCATAAATCTTTCAACCTTTAGCTATAGTAAAAACTTTTTATACCAGGCTTCTAGTTCATCGGGTTGTAGTGCGGCACAAATATTTGCATGTGGCGAATGCTTTACATGTACTTCAATTAATCCTAGTACCTGTATGTGTACTCCTAGTGGTTGTGAAACTCAATGTATGACCACTACTACCTCCTCTACCTCTACCACCTCCTCGACCTCTACTACTAGTGGTACCACTTCTTCAGTAGGATGTAGTGCTGCACAAATTGCTGCTTGTGGAAATTGTAGTAAATGTACTTCAATAGATCAGGCTACTTGCATGTGTACTCCTAGTGGTTGTGATAGTTCATGTGCATCTAGCTCTTCAGTTACGGGGACCTGTGACCCTAGCACATTAAATTGTGGTTGCCCTGCCTGTAAATCAGTAAACACGAGCACTTGTATGTGTGATCCTCCAGGGTGTCAGGAAATATGTCCCGAAACAGCAACCAATACATCATCTTCAGGTACCTGTGCAGTAACACTTAAGAATTGTAATTGCTTTGTGTGTACATCCATAAATACCAAGACTTGTATGTGTGACCCTCCAGGATGTGAACGTTTATGTATACAAACCAGCGCTACTGGTGAAAATGTTCCATTTTGTTTAGGTGGCGATATAACCTGTCCACGTGGTACCCCAACATGTACTAGTGCTCCATTTGGACAGCCTGGGTGTAAAGAAGTAATCCCTGGAAATGGAGTACAACCAGGATGTTCAATTGGAACTTCCTTTTTTCCTGAACAAGCTTTGTGTGAAGGAGACACTGTAAATAATACTTCTGGTGGACCTGTTTTAGATCTTTTATCGTATGTAATTATTGATGGACCAGGAGCGGGTATAAAATTATCCATAGAAAAAAATGCTGGGCTTTCTTTTGTACAAAGTATAAATCCAGTTGTTAAAGCAGAAGGTATTATAAGCCTTCCAGATAAACATTGTCCCGGCTCAACCCCACATTATGACGGTAGGTTATTTGGGAAACGAAATCCTAATCTTTTAATGTGTGGGTGGGGACATATAATCTTATTTAGTGAGGCTGAAGAAAAAACACAATTAATTTCTGCTCTAGTTATGAAAGCCTATGCTATAAAACAAGATATTTCTCAAGATTCCCCAGATTTCACAGCAATTACAGACAGTGCTACTGCTTTAATTAGTGGCATAGAGGATTTTCAAGATACAATTCGATTAGCAAGTGGTACAACTCTTAAAAAAGATAAAGCAGCCTTAATCATTAGTAAGATTCAAGTGGCTCTAAATCATAGTAAAACAGCAAGAAACATTTTAAAGCGTTTACAAAAAACTAATATCTCTGGTGTATCATCAAATAAAAAGAGTATAAAATCAACGAGTAGCAATCTGGACAATGCTGTAAAAGCTATACAAGAAGCACTAAAACTAACATTGAAAGTTAAAAAGTGATTTTTAAAATGAAATATATTTTTTTGTTGTTTATAGTATTTCTACTAATAAATCCGATTTGGGCAATTACTGTACCAGGAACAAAAGATAACATTCCATGGGAGACTTGGTCAGGGGAGGTTTTTAAAAAAGCAGGCAAGGAGAATCGCTTAGTAATTTTAGATCTAGAAGCTGTCTGGTGCCATTGGTGTCATGTAATGCATGAAACTACTTATAAAGACCCTGCCATAAGTCAATTAATAAAATCAAAATTTATTCCTTTACGGGTTGATCAAGACTCAAGACCAGATCTATCAAATAGATACAGAGAATATGGATGGCCTGCAACAATTATATTTAATGCAAAAGGAGAAGAACTTATAAAACGGGCTGGCTATATTCCACCTGATGAGATGAAATTAGAGTTAGAAAGGATCCTGGCTAATCCAGCTCCTGAAGAGCCACACATAGATTTTGCAAAAATAAAGTACTCCCCCAATGCCTATTTATCAAACGAATTAAAAAGAGAACTTATTGAAATGCATAAATCTAGTTTTGATACTAAGCTTCGAGGATTTAAATCATTTCAAAAATATCTAGATAGAGATGCGGCAGAATATTCTTTGATTTGTGCTAAGAATAAAGATCAATCAGAAGTCCAAAGGGTACAGAAGACATTGGATGCTTCCCTTATGCTTATTGATCCTGTTTGGGGTGGCGTATATCAGTATTCTACAATGGGTACATGGGACTACCCTCATTTTGAAAAACTAGCGACTCTTCAGGGTGAATATATTCGTATCTATTCCAAGGCATATGATACACTTCAAAATAAAAATTATCTTAAAGCAGCAGAAAATATTCATAGATATATTAAACGCTTTTTAACAAGTCCAGATGGTGTATTTTATGTTAGTCAGGATGCTGATTTAGTTCAAGGACAACATAGCTATGACTATTTTGCTTTAGATGATTTTGCAAGACGTAAACAAGGAATTCCCAGGATTGATAAGCATATTTACTCAAGTCAAAACGGATTAATCATTAATGGTTTAATATCCTTATATAATTCAACTCATGATGAGAAATATCTACAAGATGCCATTACTGCTACAAATTGGATAATTAAACATAGAACATTTCGTGGAAGTATTTCACAAACCATTAGTTGGATATTTTCTGATTTGGTATCTACTGAAAGTATATTAGAGTCTATTAAATGGATATTAGTAAATAAAACATGGCCAGAGCGTGGTTTTAGGCATGGTGAAGTGGACGTAGCTGGTCCATACTTAAGTGATACTTTATACATGGGACAAACATTTTTAAATCTTTATATTGCTACTAGTGATAAAAAATGGTTAACTTTCTCTGAACAAACAGCACGATTTATAAAAAGAAATTTCGAAGCTCCAATTGCAGGATTTTCAACCTCAAAAGCATCTTGCGAAGTCTGTGCAGTACACAGACCAGATTCTTTAGTAGATGAAAATATTGTTCTGGCAAGATTTGCAAATAGGTTATTTGGTTATACTAAAGAGCACGATTACCGTAACATTGCAGAGCATGCCATGCGTTTTCTTTCTACACAAGAAATAGCAACAAGGACAATTACAGAACCAGGGATTTTAATTGCTAATCTAGAGCTAAATCCAGGAAACTAATTAAGGTCTCTGGAAAAATCCACTTTCGTATTCTGATTATTGCCGGGCTAAAGTCTTACATAATTTTCCTGATTAGTGTGAAAAGTTTATCCGTGTTAATATAATAGACTTCGTTATTTGCTACAATAATCACTATGTCACAAAAAGAAATTCGCCTTCGCATAGCTCCTAGTCCAACAGGCAGTTTACATCTTGGTACTGTCAGAACTGCTTTTTATAATTATCTTTTTGTAAAGAAAAACAAAGGAAAGTTTATCTTACGAATTGAAGATACGGATCAGCAAAGAAATAAAGATGAGTATACAAAAGAAATTCTAGAAGGATTTAAATGGTTAAAAATATCTTTTGATGAAGGTCCTTACTTTCAAAGTGAAAGATTTGATTTATATAAAAAATTCACCAATAAACTTTTAAGTGAAGGAAAAGCATATCATTGTTTTTGTACTCAGGAAGAGCTGGATGAATTAAGAAAGATTCAAAGAGCAGCAAAAGTACCTGAAAAATATGACAATAGACATAGAAATCTTACTGAAGAACAAAAGAAAAGCTTTATAGAACAAGGCAGAAAATCAGTAATTAGATTTAAATTGCCAGATAATGTAGATATTAAATGGAATGATGAGATTAGAGGGTCTGTCTGTGTTAACACAAATGATTTAGGTGGCGATCCGGTTATTATGCGTGCTGATAGCGTGCCGCTTTATAATTTTGCTGTAGTAGTAGATGATGGTGATATGAGAATAAGTCATGTTATCCGAGGAGATGATCATCTTCATAATACAGCTAAGCAAATACCTCTTTTTGAAGCACTTGGATTTAGTGTACCTATTTTTGGTCATGTACCATTAATATTCACACATGACAGAGAAAAATTAAGTAAGAGAAAACATGGTGATATTGCAAATATTGATAAATATCAACGCGAAGGTTTTTTACCTGATGCTCTTGCAAATTATCTTGTTCATATGAGCTGGACTCGTCCTGATAAACCAGAAGCAGAAATATTTAAGCTAGATGAAATAATTGATTTGTTTGAGTTAGGCAGAATAAGTAAAAGCTCTGCAGTTTATGATTTACCAAAACTATATTGGTTTGACAATCATTACATAAAAGAGCTATCTGTAGAAGAAACCTATAATCTTTCAAAGCATTTTTTAGAGAAGGATCTTAATTTGTCACTTTATTCAAAAGAGCAATTATTTCAGATGATTGGTGCAATTCAGTCTGGGTTAAATAAGCTTGATGAAATTTCTGGCTTAATAAAGTTCTTTTTTGATGATAAGTTTGATTTAAATACTGGTGAAAATAAAAATACTTTAAGTACAGAGAATGCAAGAAGAATTCTAGAAAAGATTTTGTCTTCACTTGAAATAATTAATTTTAGTGATCCACACGACTGTAAAAAGACAATCGATAATATCGGGAAAGAGCTAGGTCTCAAGGGGAAAGATTTATACTGGCCTATTAGAGTAGCATTGTCTGGCTCAAATAAAGGTCCTGACTTAGGTTTAATAATCTCGTTACTTGGCAAAGAAAAAGTAAAATCAAGAATTGAAAAAGCAATTGCTGTTTTAGTTTAATGTAGTTTATTCTTCTGTAATCCCTAAAACACGTCTTAATTCGACTTCAGAGACTTGGTTCCTTAATCCAAATCTCCCCAGGGCTATATTAATGTATTCTCTTCTTTGTCCACTTGGAGCAAGTGCTATAAACTCTTCTAGAAATTTCATATTAAAGTTAGCAAGTGGTGTCCGTACTACTTCTGAATATAGTTTAGGATCTAATCTACTAATTTCAAGACCAAGATCTCTCCACAAAATAGCTCTTGACTTTACATCTTTTGTAGCTGCTGCCTGTTCAATTCTTTTACGTAGTTCTCTGCAAGTGGTTTCTATAGCTTCCAAATCTTCTTTGGTGTTTCTTTTATCTTCCCTACAGTTCTCAGTATATTTCCATGTATACCTTGAATATAAACCATCTTGAAGAAGTTCATACATAGAGAGTTTCTCGTCTGTACCTTTAAAAACTCTTTCACTAAGCTGATTTATTTTTTCATTTGAAGCATCTGTAGTATTATACATATCCACTAACGTTGCACTTATATGAGAAGTATTGTCTAATGTAGAGAACCATCGTAAATTAACTTCTACTAAGTTAATTAGATTCTTATGTATTTCTCCTAATCCATTTTTTACTTTACTGGTTGTATCAATGTCTTCAAGAGTACGATAAGAAGAACTACTGCGCTTTGCTAGTTCATTATACGAAGTACTTTTTGCAAATCCACCGAGCATACTGTTTGAATTACTTAAGATTGTTTTAAAAGCTTTTATAATTTGTGGATCTATTTCTTCGTTTTCCTTCCTGTTTTTTAATTTTGTAGCAAGCTCTTGAGGTAAATTTTCTTTTAGAAATTGTTCTATATTTCTTCCTCGGCTAATATTTATTGCTTGAAGAACAAAATCTGATGCTGACTTGTTTTCATCTGCTTTAATATTTTCTTTAGAAGCAGATTTAACTTTAATACTATACTCACTTAATGTAGAGCTTAGCTTTTCAACTATAGCAAGTATGGCGGGATCATTTCCATAGTAATGATTGCTTCGATTTGAGTGTTTCAAAGCTTGAATCTCAGACAGTTCACTAAAAAACATCTCTCCTAATTCCTCACCAATATATTGTGCAGTAATAGGAGAGGTCTCAGTAAGAATAGCTTTTTTAAAACAATTGAATATTTGGGTTTTATCAGGATTTAATTTAGCCATGGTTTTATAAAGCATTCCACGTGTTCTTGGGTCAGATTCAGTTTCTAGTCTTTTATCTAGGATTTCCAAACATTTTTTATTTAAGGTTTTATCGGATAATATAAGCTCATTAACGCTATTAACACTTGCTTTAAAGACATCATTATTAACCGTGTGCTCAAGTGAACTTGCACTTTTTTCTGTTATAACCTTAGCTTTTTCAAACTTAGTCAGTAACATATTACTAACAGTGGTAAGGTGAGCTGCAATTAAATCTTTAGTGGTTTCCTGTTCTTCTTTTGTACAAGCTGTTTTAACCATTGAATAATCTAATCCTGTTTCCATGTATTTTAAGAAGTTTCTATATGAAACCAGATTTTCTACAGTAACTAGCTGTACGTTCGACTCTTTTGAATCAAGTAAACTATTAGCTTCTTTAAGAGCAACATTTAAATAATCTTTTTGCATGTTTGTCATTTTAACCAGCATATAGTTATGCCATAAATAATTACCTTGCTTTCCAGTAACAGTATTTGTAAGATGAACAAACTCTTCAAGCTTGTTTTTACTATTCAAATCAAAACAACCTCTAGAAATACTCTTAAGCGTGTCATCCAAAATAAATAAGTTTCCGTTTGGAATCTCAGCTTCAGCAGGGTTATCAGTCACCCTAAAAAATGGTGCTAATCCTTCATAAAATGATTTTTGAAAATCTGCTCTTTCAGATTTAGATAGATTTTTTGAACCTTCTAAAAGAGAGCTTAAATAAGGTATTAAAGTCTCTTGGTAAAATCTTCTATTTTCTTTATGTCTTTCTTTGTCTGCAGTAGGAAGATATAGTACTTTTCCTAAAATATCTACTCCTTCGCTCAAATGAGTCCTTCCAAAAGGATTTCTTAAGGTGTCTTGGCTTAAGGTTTTAAATAAAGATTCTATGTGGTTCAGCTCAGACCTCCAGGTAGGATTTTCCATGAATTGATTAACACCTCTTAAAAGCTCTAATTCTCTATTGCTGATTTTAAGGAGTTCTGCAGGGTTAGCTGCTTTAGCTCTAGCTTTTTGTGAAAATTGAATTTGATTGTTTAGTCCTATAGCAAATATTGTTGATGTTTCAATATCTGCTCCTTTATACAGATGAGACATAAAATCTATATATGTTTTTATTGCTACTTCATCTTTTAGTTCTACTTTTTGAAATCGATCAAATACTAATTTACATTGCTTATTAAGAGATTCGGTGCGAGTAAGGGAAATATTAATATCACGATATAAACCTTGTGTTACTAAAATAGTTCTTAAACCAGCTTCGTTGTTCTTTGAATCTTCATCTAATAATCCATTAAACCCAGTATTAATAATTGGTATGAGATATTTTTTTCCTGCTTCGACAATTTTAGCTTGCTCAGGAAATGTATTATTTAAGATTCTCTCTTGAAAATCTATTAATGCGTCTGGTATATCTTCTAATTTTGCTTTAGAGATTTTACTTAGTCGCTGATCCTGCAAATCTATAATATGCTGTGGACGATTAACAGGAGCACTGGCAAGCCAAATAACTGCTTGAATTACACTATCATGAAGCTCTGTTTCTTTTTGAGTTTTATTAACAGGCGGAAGATCAATTATAATTTTTCTAACTAAGTTTTCGTAAGATTTAAGCAATGATTGCTTTTGAGGATCGTTAGTAAGGAATTCTTGTACTACGCCTTTATATAACATAGAATGGCTGGATGGGAAGTGAGTTTGCGGATTGCTATTTATAAGGTCAGTTATCTTTTGAAATATTTTAGATTCACCATTATTACTTTTAAGTTCTAGAAGCATTAATGCAGTAACAGCACCTTGAGTCCATTGTTTAGCATTGTGCGGAGCATTATCGCTAAGCTCTTTATTAATACGCTCAATGATTCTTTCTATTTTGGGATGCCAGGCTTCTTTAAATAATCCAGGTGGTGCACTATCTAAGGAAGAATTTAATAATTTAGTGTTTAGTGTCCATCCATTCCAGGAAGCACTTTCTTCTGCAGTGCTTTTACGTTTATTTTTCTCATCAGCTAAAGCATTAATATAAGCTTCAATTAAATCTTGATATTCACTCTTAGTTTTTAACAAAGTAGTTTTTAGCTCACCACCATTAGAAAGCTTGTTTAGTAATTGTTGTAAATTGGTTTCTTTACTTTCAAGAGTTGGAGAATTATTTATAAGTGCTTTTTTAGCTTCATTAAATGCTGCTTTTACAAATTCTGTTCTTAGTGCTAAAGGCAATTCATTAATTACAGTAATAGAATCTATATGTCCCTTCTCTGCTAGTGTAAGTAGAGTTTTGTATAGTTTCGGTTCTTTACTTCCTTTAGATTCCAATTGTGAAAGCTTAACTACTGAATTTATTGCCCACTTTTTAGCTTCATCTGGGAATCCAGATGAAAGCTCTTTATCAATACGCTCAGCTATCTTTTCTATTTTTGTATACCAAGCTTCTTTAAATAATCCAGATGGGGCAGTATCTAAAGCTTTTTGCGACAGGACTTTAGTATCTAAAGCCCAGGCATTCCATGCAGCACTGCTACCCTTATCATTTTTACGTTTATTGTTTTCATCAGCTAAAGCATTAATATAAGCTTCAATTAATTCTTGGAATTCATTTTTTGACGCTAATAATATAGATTTTAATTTATCTTCTGATATATGCTTAATGAAATTTTCTACTTGTTGTTCTTTTTTATCCAGATCAGGTAAATTACCTTTAATTGTTTTTATTTGTTCATTAAATGCTTTTTTTGCAATCGTTGTATTTATTTCTTGAGGTAAAGCTTTGAGTATTGTTGATAGATTATTTATATCATCCAGTAATTCATTAAAAAGATCTTCTGGAATAACAAGTTTTTTTTCGACTAGCTTTGGAATGTCTAACGGAGTGAGCTTTACTTGTGGTGGTGGATTAGTAACATTTTTTTTATCATTATTTAAAGCACTTGCAGTACTAATTAAAGAGGCTGTTCCTAATATTGCGGTACCAAGTATTCGTGGGGTACTGAGTATTTTCATGATTGTTTTACTCTTCTGCGATTCCTAAAACACGTCTTAATTCAATTTCGGAGACTTGGCTTCGTAATCCAAATTTTCCTAGGACTATATCAACATATTCTCTTCTTTGTCCACTGGGTGCAAGTGCTATAAACTCTTCTATAAATCGTAGTTTAAAATTGTTTAGAGGTTCTCTGACTATTTCACTATATAGTTTTAAATCTAAATCTCGAAGCTTATTACTGAGATCATATCTTGCCTTTTCTCTTCCTTTTGCAGTAGTCATTTTGTCAATCTCATTCATTTGTTTAAACAGTGTTTTGCACTCTTCTTCTACATATTTATCATTACCATTTTTGTTTCTATGATTTTCTAAATATTTCCAGAGAAATCTGTTTTGTGAGCCACTTTCATAAAGTTCAGACATTGATTGTCTTTCATCAGTACTTTTAAATAATCTTTGACTAAGCGCATCTATTTTTTTATTGTATTCATCGGTGCTTTCGTTTTGACCATAAGCTACAACTAAAGCAGCAACTACATGTGGAACATTTTTAATACCAGACCAACGCAAATTGTTTTCTAATACTGAAACCATTGCTGTATTAAAAGTATTTAATTCCTTAGAAAGTTTTCCCTCACTATCATAACTATCTAACCAGGCAAAATGTTCTTCTTTGAGCGGATGATAAGAAACTTTTTGTTGAAAGCCACTTACAATATTATTTGCATTACTTAATGTTCTAAGTGCAGCTTTTATAATTGCAGGGTCTACCTCATCACCTGGTTTTCTTGCTTTTAATTTTTGTGCTAAGTCTTCACTTAGGTTTTCTTTTAATAATGTTTCTAGATTTCGCCCACGAGTAGTACCCACAGCATCAAGTAAGAAATTATAAACAGGGGTCTTCTCATCTAATTTAATGTCATCGCTTTTAATAAAAGTATCCAATTGTTTATTATAGGCTGATATTCTGTCAGCAAATTCAGATACATAACCACTTCTTGGAGAAGTTCCACCATCATAGTAGTTATATGAGTCGGTAGAATTTTTAAGCTTGTCGTACTCAGGCATTTCAATTAATAATCTATTCCCTAATTCTTTTCCAATATACTGAAGAGTAAGTGGAGAGGCTTCAAGAACCATTGCTTTTTTTAATGACTTTAATACTTGTGTTTGATCGTTTGATAGTCGTATCATAGCAACATAAAGCATTCCACGTGTTTTGGGGTCAGATTCGTTTATCAATCTATCGTCAATAATCTCAAGACATTTTTTTCTTATATTGGCATTACCAGAGACAAGCTCTTCTAAGGCTTTAACATTAAGCTTAAACACATCTTCATAAATTGTATGTTCTAATGAATTAGAACTTCTTTTCGTTATAATTTTTACAGTGTTTAAATTATTAAGGATAGAATCGTTTACTCCTTTAATGTGTGTTTTAACAAGATCATTAGAAGTTTCACCCTCTTCTTTGGTACAAAAGCGTTGTATTGATTCATCTTTAAATTTGGATTGTATTTTTGTTAAAAATGTTTTATATGCAATAAGCTGGTCCAGTGCTTCATGCTGAGAACTCTCTTTATTAGAATCAAGCAAACTACTAGTCTTTTTTAAAACATCATTTAAATATTCATTATTTGTATTTAATATCTTTACCATCATTGGCATTCGCCAGTTTTTAGATTCATCATTACTTTCAAATGCTGTATTTGTAAATCTAATAAATTGATCTAATCCCTTATCATTTTTTAAGTTAAAGAAATTCTTTGATATGCTTTGCAATGTTTCATTCAGTACAAAGATATTTCCATAATCTCCTTCTTTCTCAGCTGGAAATCGGAAAAACGATAACATATCACTATAAATCTTATTTTGTAAACTTTCTCGATCATCCCTAGGTAAATTATTGGAGTTTTCTAAAATCCCTTTAAACAATGGGATTACAGTCTCTTTATAAAATCTTTTACACTCTTTATCCTCATCTTTACTGCTTGTCGGGTAATACTGCACTGATATGACTAGCTTTCTAGCTTCGTCTAAAGCCCCATAATTAAAAGAATCTTTAACGGCCTTGTCATGCACTGTTTTAAATACTGACTCAGCATGTTCTATGCGTTCTGTATACTTTGTTGTTCCACCATTTAAGTAATCCATGAGTTGATTTATACCTTTTAAAAGCTCATGTTCACGTTTGTGTGCAATATTTATTTGTACTCCGTTTACAGCACTTTGTTTTGCTTTAAGTGTAAAATCTAATTGTTGTTTTAACCCGGAATTAAAAGATTTTAGGTTCGAGATACTTTGTAATCCATCTTTTTGTAGATTTGCTAAAACATCAATATATGCTCCTATAGCAATTTCATCTTTTAATTCTACTTTTTGAAATCGATTTAAGACTTGTTCAAAAACTTTATCTAAAGCAAAATCCTTTTTAAGACTAAAAGTAGCATTTGAGGGATAGTAATTTTTTACAGCCAAAAGTATATCAGCTCCTAATTGGTTTTTCTTAGAGTCTTCATCTAATAAATATTTAAACCCTGTTTCAAGAGCTGGTTTTAAATAAGGTCTACTTGCTTCAACTACCTTTTCATAGTTTTGTACATTAATAAATGAAGATAATTCGAACTTACTTTGTGCTTCACTGAGTACCGTGGGTATATCCCCTAGTTGAGCTTTGGACAATTTGCTTAAAGCAATATCTTGCATAGTTATAAGACAAGTATTTCGATAAAATGGATTTGAGGCTAGTTGACGTCCGATTTGCCATATCCCATCATATTTATTGTTCTCTATTTCAGTAGCATTGGGACCTGGTGCAGCATTCAAAGCTTTTTGGACGAGCTTTTCATAAGGTTGTATTAAAGTCTCATCTACTTTTATCCTGCTTGGAGATTCTATTGTTCCTTCTAGGAGTCTGTTTGTTTTTGGATTGTCATTGATAACTGCTTCATTTGTTATACATCGTTGAAGATGTCCTGTTAGTGTATAAAAATTATCAGTGCTTTTGCTGGCTATCTTAAGCAAGGCAGGATAAATACGAGGTTCTTTTATACCATTCTCTTTTCTTTGTTCTAAAGTTGACAAACTTACTAAAAGATCTAAATATACTTGACCCTCAGACTTTAAGTCTTTATCTACATTTGCAATTATTTTCTCAATGTTGGGATACCACTTTTCATCGAATAATGTAGATGGGGTAATAACTTGTACTTTTAAAAGCAATATATTATTAAGCATACTTGCTCTTTTTTTTAATTCACTAGGAGTAGCTATCTTTTCTGAATTAGCCAAAGTATTAACATAAGTTTCTATTAGCTCTTTATACTCATTTTTATTTTTTCCCAGAATAACTTTTAAATCAGTTCTCTCTTGGGGTCCCATTGACAGTGCCCATAATAAATCCCAGGACCAATTCTCTCTCCAGTCTAACTCTGTAGAATTTTCTTTCAGTGCTTTTATATGTGCTTTAAAAACCTTATTTGTAATTTTAGTTTTTAGCTCTTGAGAAATACCTTGTAAGATTAAGCTACGCTTATGATATGTACTAGGATTATGAGTATTTATAAACTCATCAAGAACATCTTTTGGTAGCTCTACCTTTTTTTCTAGCAAGACCTCCATCTTTTTAATAATCTCAGAATGCCTTGCTTCAATTGATGGTAAATTTTCTGGTGCTTTTTTCCCACCATTTTCACCTGCATTTGCTGACTGAACTAAAGTTACTAGTCCTAAGGTTATAGCACCTAATGCACCAAATCTTTTTATTGATTCTTTGCTTACAGAATTATCTAGATTACTTCTTTCAATATCATTTTTCTCACAAGGGATTTCATTAGAAAAATCCTTGAAGAATATTTTTGGATTAATTTTATCTATTTTCATCAGATCTTATTAGGCTACAAGAAGAGCACTTATAATAATCTTTGTATGTAGCGTTTATGATTGTTGTAAATAATAACAATGTTTTTCTTATAGTCAATGTAAAGCATTGGTTAATCTTAACGATCTGCTATCTTACATATTAGATACCTAAAGTGTTGCTGTCGATTTTTAATGAAGATATTACGCAATTCTTACAATTTATTTTCATTTATCATTCTTCTTAAATCTGAAATTGTTTTAATCATAAGCTTGTTAGCTTCATTATCCCTCATCATTAAAGCCCAGGTATTATTAAAACCCAGTGGTTGTAACCACTCAACATTAAAGCTCTTTTTTGACTCACTTTTAACATAAGAATAAAGCCTGTCTTTGTCTCTAAGTATAGAATCGGCCACTTTCCTTTGTGGTTTTAAAATTGCAAATAATGCAGTACCTGTATACTCCGGATAAATATTTATTTCATTCTTAGTTAAAGCATCAAAACAAATCTTTGTTCCAGCAAGTCCTTTTTTAACCTCTACATTTAGATCACTATAGTTTTCTATGAGCACAGCAAATATTTCTGCAAGTATAAATTGCTCAGTAAAATTTTTTGAACCGATAATTATATCTGGAATACCATGGTGTTCAATATCTACTCTTAATCCTAATTCCTTTAAAAAATCCTTTGCAACTTTATTTATAGGTTGTCTTTTATACTCTACCTTATAATTAAGTTCTGTTATTTGTTCATTTGTAATTTTTCCTGCTAATTTTGAAAAAATGTCTTTTATAAAAGGATATTGTTTTAAAGTCCCTCCATTTATAACAGGACAAGCGTAATAAGGAGGGAAAAAATGTTTATCATCCTCAAGTATTTTAAAGTTATATGTTTTTATTCTGCCTTCAGTAGAATATCCACATATGATATCTACCTGTTTAGCTTTTAATGCTTGAAACATTAATTGTGAATCTAATTCTTTTATTTTTAAATTAAGTCCATAGCATCTTTTTAACCCTGGATATCCATCTGTTCTTTCTATAAATTCTGGGACAAAGCCAGCAATTAAAGAATGAGTAGAATTAAATGTGAAAGACTGGATAATAACGAACATAACAGCAATAAATAAAAGTAATAAAGGACTCTTTAAACACAGTTTAGGTGTTTGTTTAAATAATTTCTGTATCAAACCAAGAGTAAAATCAAAGAAAATAGCCAAAAATGCTGCTGGTATTGCACCCGCTAAAATCATGTTTGTATTATTTAATGCAATTCCACGATAAATAAATTCACCCAGTCCACCAGAAGCTATTAATGCACAGAGTGTAGCTACACCCACATTAATTACACAAGCAGTTCTAATACCACTAAAGACTACAGGCATTGCTAAAGGAATCTCTACCTTAGTCAAGATTTGAAAATTAGACATCCCCATCCCGCGAGCTGCTTCTTTAATAGAGCTATCTACTTCTTTTATCCCTGTATAAGTGTTTCTAACTATTGGTAGTAATGCATATAAAAAAAGTGCAATAATAGCAGGTACAGCACCAATTCCAAAAAAAGGTAAAAGAAATCCAAGCAATGCAAGACTTGGAATAGTTTGGATAATACCAACACTTCCTAAAATAATCCCCGCGAGCTTTTTATATCTTGTAATTACCATTCCTAATGGAAGCCCAATAATAAGTGCAATTAAAAGTGAAGTCATCGTAAGTCCGATATGCTGCAAAGTTAAATTAATAACCTCATCTTTATGACTAATCAAAAATTGTAAAAAATCTTGTGACATATTTATTCTTTAAAGTAAGTAGTTAATAAGTCGAGTTGTTCTTTATGTGGTTTAAAGAAGTCTTTTACAAAAGCACTTTTAGGAGAAAATACTAATTCTTGAGGAGTTCCTATTTGTTCTACTCCTCCTTCATTCATTAAGCAAATTCTATCCCCAAGATAAAATGCTTCAAAAACGTCATGTGTAACCAAAATCATAGTTTTGTTAATTAGAGCTTCAAGATGTTTAAATTCGTTTTGAATCTCTTTACGTGTAATAGGATCTAATGCTCCAAAAGGCTCATCCAGTAAGATAATTGGTGGATTGCTAGCTAGTGCACGAATAAGACCCACTCTTTGTTTTTGTCCACCACTTAATTCATGAGGATATCGATTTAAAAAATCTTTTGGTGATAGTCCAACTAAATCCATAAGCTCATGTACCCGTTTTTTTCTTTTCTCATTCTCCCATTTTAAAAGCAGTGGTACTATTTCAATATTTTGCTCTACTGTATAATGTGGAAACAATCCAATATTTTGAATTACATAGCCAATGTTTTTTCTTAGTTGTTCTGGGTTTTCTAAAGAAATATTTTGATTGTTTATAGTAATTGTTCCACTTGTAGATTCTAGTAATCGATTGATCATTTTTAAAAGAGTAGTTTTTCCGCAACCACTTTTACCAAGTAAAATAAGTGTTTCGCCCTTATTAACAGTAAAGGAAATATTATTAATAACTTTATGCCCATTAAAAGACTTAGTTATATTTTGAACTTCAATCAACCGTTCTACCACTTTAAAGTTGAAAAATCTTCCATATCAATAGAACTAGTGTTTCTATAAATCGCTAAAATTATTGCAAGTGCAATTGCTGCTTCTGCTGCTGCTATTGCCATAACAAAGATTGCAAATACTTGCCCCTTAAGTTCAAGCGGATCGACAAAGCGTGAAAAGGCTACCAAATTAACATTTACAGCATTTAATAAAAGCTCAATTGACATAAGTACTCTGATTACATTTCTTGAGGAGGTTAGTCCGTAAATTCCTATACTAAACAAAGCCAGAGAAAGCAATATATACCTCTCTAGGGATGATTCAAGGCGTATAGCTAAAAATAAAAAGAAGCCTACTAATACTCCAACAATACTTAGTTTTATAAATACCTTACTCATTATTATTCGTTCATACCCCTTTTATCTTTTTTAGCAATAACAACTGCACCAATAAGAGCAACGAGTAAAAGGATGGAAATTAATTCAAATGGAAGAGCATATGGTCCAAGTAATTTTAATCCTATGATTTCTGTATTTTTAGGACAAACTCCGATATCTAACTCACTCCATTTATTACCAGTAAGCACGAAGCTTAAAACAGAAAATATACCAACAGACACTAAGACACTAAAAAAGGTTTTTAGCATTTCATCTTTAGCTTGTGGTAACTCATGCTTTAAACTTGTAAGCATAAGTGCAAATACAATTACAAGAGTAATCCCTACTGCATAAATCAAGATTTGTGATACCCCAACAAATGGAGCCTCAAGTGCAAAATAAGTACCAGCTATAGTACCAAAACAAATTATTAGTGAAAAACCTGCCCTGACTATACTCTTTTCTAATACAACCCCTAGTGCACCTACAATAACTATTATGCTAATGGCATAAAATGGAAGATCATTTAAAATAGGTTTTAAGATATCCACTTATATGCCCTCTTTCTTTGTGGTAGTACCTGCTGTTACTGTCTGTGCTGGAGCTGGTTTTGCTGGTTTTACTTTTGGCTTTGGCATTTCTTTAAAATCAAAGTAAAAACGTGATTGATCTTGGCTAAGAGTAAGTTTGTCAATGTCATAAACCAGATCTTCTCTCGTATACTCACTCATTTCAAAATCAACAGTATTTATAATACAGTTCGTTGGGCAAACTTCTGTACAGAGCCCACAAAACATACAAAGCCCATGATCTAAATAAAAATCTTTAATTGTACCTTTTTTATCAGGGTCACCAATAACAGTTATGCAGGTATCCGGGCAAACTCTTTCGCATTGCTTACAAGCAATACAAAGATGTTCTCCAGTATCGGGATTAACAGTAAGGGCAAGCCTGTGTCGTGAGGCTGGATAGAGTTCTGGTACTATATCTGGATATGATGATGTTATAGGCTTTCTGCCTACATGCTTTAAAACTGTAAGCATCCCTACTGCTATGTTATATAAACCATTTATTGTTTTTACAAATATATTTTTCATATTTTAATACTCTTTAATATTGCAACTATAAATATATTAACCAATGACAGCGGAATTAAATATTTCCAGCCAAATGACATTAATTGATCATAGCGAAGACGTGGTAATGTGGCTCTAACCCATACAGATACAAAGATCAAGACATAAGCTTTTAGCATTAAGGTAACAGAAGGCAATAGCCAGCTCAAATTACCAAGTTGACTAGTACTTAGCATTTCAATTATTTTTCCTTCTGTACCGGATGATACTGGAAGATGTCCTCCTCCAAAAAATAAAATTGAAGCTAAGCAACAGATTATAAAAAGTGCAGTATATTCAGCTAAAAAAAACAGCGCAAACTTCATCCCAGTAAACTCTGTATTGTAACCAGATACAAGCTCACTTTCAGCCTCAGGTAAATCAAATGGAATCCTGTTTACTTCAGCACATGCTGAGATAATATATATTAAAAATAAAATACAACATATTGCAAACAATATAAGTCCATATAAACCAATTATAGACTTGCTTCCAAGAGGAAACAGATTTAAGAGTAGATGAATATTTCCTGCTGCAAAAATATTCCAGTGAAGTAGTCCACCTGTTTGATTGTCCGAGATTTCTTTTAAATTAATAGAACCTGTTAAAACTATCATGCTAATTACAGTAAGAACCATAGGAATTTCATAGCTGATAGACTGGGCTGCACTACGTAATCCACCAATTAATGAATATTTGTTGTTGCTTGCCCACCCACCTAAAACCAAACCCAGAACAGGGATTGATGAAACTGCCATTATAAAAAGTATTCCTGTTGATAAATCACATGACAAGAAAGGACCAAAATTACCAGTAGCGACAGAAAGAATTGGCAAAAAAGCAATTGTTGTAGGTCCAAAAAATATAACTGGCGCTAGCGTAAAAAGCAATTTGTCAGCTCCTTTGGGAGTAATATCTTCCTTAAAAAGAAGCTTTACTGCATCTGCAATTGTTTGTAAAAAACCATTTGGACCGACTCGATCAGGACCACATCTGACAGTTAACAGAGCTAAAATTTTTCTTTCATTTAATACTAAAAATGTTGCATTGGCTGGAATTAATACCATAACTGTAATTAGTGGGGCTAGATAGCGAACTACTTGAGCTAATGCAATAAATCCTTGTCCTTCTAGTAATTCCGGAATAAATTTTGCAAATAATACAGTAGCGGTTGTTGTTGCTCCATAAATAATAGAAAACCAAAACAAAGCTAAAACACAAAAACTAAAAATTCCAATAAAAGGAGATGGCTTGTACAGCTTATGTGGCCTAAACTTGTCTAAAAGATTTAAAAACGTAACTGCCATATATATACTTAGTTTGAAAGTCTTTATAAATAATTCATTAAAGATCTTAACTTATTGATTTCATTTAGTGTTCAATCGTGTATGATATAGACAGTTTGTTTGTGCAAAAGGGACGCACAATTATAGAAGTTATTAAAAACAAAATCTATTATTAAAAATGACATACCCTAGATTCCGGAGTAATAAGAGCTTTA
>JAHFBD010000174.1:1092-4979 GCA_023250175.1 Candidatus Melainabacteria bacterium | reverse complement strand
AAAAAGACAAAGATAAAGACGAACCTAAATCTCAAGAGAAAGACTCAGGTTTAGTTACTGCACAACAAGAAAGCGCAACTCCTAGTCAGCCAAGTCAAAGCGAATAATAGTTAAGAGCTATGAAAGGACATAAGTGGTACAAAAGCACAAACAAAATCACACAAAGAAAGTCTCAACAAGACAATGCATTTCTTGTCGTACACCACTTCCAAGAACTAATCTTATTCGTTTAACTAAAGTTAGCAACTCATCACAAACAAAATTAGTAGTTATCAATCCAAATAAATATCAATTTGGTCGTTCTGCTTATATTTGTAATTCTACAGAATGTATAAATAAAGCAATTAAAGAAAAAAAGATTGCTAAGATGCTTAGAACACCTATCGATAACTCGATAATAATAAATCTTCAATCTTCACTTATAACACCCCTTTTAAAGGAGGTGTCAGCATGAGTAAAATTAGAATTTATGATCTTGCCAGAGCTATAACTGCAAATGAAGCTGATGAAAAAACTCAGAAGCAAAAACAATCAGATATTACAAAGCAAATAATTTCTATTTGTGAAGGTTTTGGGCATTCTGTAAAAAGTGGATCAAGTTCAATTGATCACGATTTAAAAGTTAAGATAATCGATAGTTTAAATCAGCAAGGAGCAAATTTAAATAAAGAAAACATTTACCAAGAGCTTCAAGAATTATCAAATGAGAAGAGAAGTAAAGCATTAGCTAAAACTACAGGTGCCCCACCCGTTGCCCCTACACCACCTCCAACCCAAGTAAAAAAACCAATTATTATAGTAAGAAGAATTAAACCTGTTATTCAACCAGAAGAAAAGCCTGCAGAAGTAATTAGTAAAGAACAACAAACAACTGAAGCAAAACCAAAAGAAACTATTGCTAAAACAATACAACCAACAATTCAATCAACTACTAAAACCGTAAAACAAGAAACACCGGTACAAGAATCACAAAAGGTTCAACCTCAAGTTAGAATCGACGAATCAAAAGCTGCACAAATAACCAGAAAACCTTTTCAAAAAGACACCTCCAGACATGATTCACCGACTAGTCTTCCAATACAGCCATTTAGAGTTGCTAAACCTACGATGGTTCCATCCATGATGGGAAGAACAAAGCGACCTTCAACAAGAACACATACTAAAGATAGAGAAAGGAAAGAGACTGATACAGGAGTCACGACTATTGCTAAACCTGCAAATGTCATAATTACTTCAGCATTAGCTGTTAAAGAATTAGCTGAGAGATTAACTTTACCAGAAACAGAAATCGTAAAACATCTTTTTTCAAAAGGAGTAATAAGAACAGTAAATCAAACGGTAGAATTTGAGGTTGCTGTTGAATGTGCTAAATCTCTTGGCTATGAAGTAATCACTGAACAAGAAGAAAAGAAAGAAACTACCCTCCAACCAGATATTTCTCATGAAGAAGAAATAAATCTGGTACCACGTCCACCTGTAGTAACTATTATGGGACACGTAGATCACGGAAAGACTTCATTACTAGATGCAATCAGAGAAACAAAATTTAAAATCACAGAACAAGAAGCTGGTGGTATTACCCAACACATTGGTGCTTATCAGGTTGAAGTTACAGATTATGATGGAAATAAAAGAAAGATTTGTTTTTTAGATACCCCTGGTCACGAAGCATTTACTGCAATGAGAGCAAGAGGTGCACAAGTTACTGACATAGCTATTTTAGTAGTAGCAGCAGATGATGGAGTTATGCCACAAACGATTGAAGCCATAGACCACGCTAAAGCTGCAGGAGTCCCAATTGTAATAGCCTTAAATAAGATAGATAAACCTGAAGCTCAACCCGATCGGATCTTAGGTCAGCTAACTGAACACGATTTATTAATTGAAGATTATGGTGGTAAAACAGTCTGTTCCCGCATTAGTGCTAAAAAGAGAACAAACCTGGATGATTTATTAACAAAAATTACATTGGTTGCTGATGCTGAATTATCAAATAAACTAAGAGCAAATCCAAATAGTTTAGCTACCGGAGTCGTAATCGAAGCACAACTTTCAAAAGAAAAAGGGTCAATTGCTCACTTATTAGTTCAAAATGGAACGTTAAGAAAAGGTGATTGTATAGTTGCTGGAAAAGTTGCTGGTAGAGTACGTGCAATGTTTGATGATCACGGAAGAAATATAGATGAAGCACCTCCTTCCATGCCTGTTGAAATACTTGGACTTCCAGGTGTACCAAATGCTGGCGACACATTCCAAACTTATAAGACATATCAAGAAGCAAAAGAAGTTGCTGCCCAAAAACAACTACAACAAGAAAAAGAGAAACATAGATCTTTAGGACTAGCTGATTTCTCATCCAAAGTCAGAGAAGGTCAAGTACATGAGTTAAAAATTATAATTAAGGCAGATGTTCAAGGCTCTGCTGAAGCAGTATCTAAAGAAGTTATTAATTTATCAACTAAAGATGTGCTTGTAAGACCTATACACATTGGAAGTGGAAATATTTCAGAAAGCGATGTTAATCTTGCAGCAAGTACAGATGCTATTGTCCTCGGATTTCATGTAAGCACTGATAATAATGCTCAAAAAGCAGCTGCCGATGAGGGTGTAGACATAAGACTATATGACATTATTTATAAACTAACTGAAGATTTAGAAAAAGCAATTCTTGGTTTATTAGAACCAGAAAAAGAAGAGGTTAAGCTGGGTACTGCTGAAATACGACAAGTGTTTACTTATGGCAAAGGAAATAAAATTGCTGGCTCTTATGTAACAGAGGGAAAACTCCAAAGAAATCAAATTGCCAAACTATATCGAAAAGGAAAAGTAATATTTGAGGGTAAGATAGACAGCTTAAAACGCTTTAAAGATGATGCTAAAGAAGTTCAAACTGGTTTTGAATGTGGTATAGCCTTTGATAATTTTCAGGATATTCTAGAAGGTGACATAGTAGAGTGCTGGACTATTATAGAGAAAGAAAGAACAACATTACCATGAAATCATATAACAGGTCCGATCGAATTAGCCAACAAATCAAAAGAGAGTTATCCGATATCATTCAGCGGAATCAAATAAAAGATGATCGTATAAGTGGATTAGTATCAATAACTGATGTAGTAGTATCAGGCGATCTTCGAGATGTAAAAATCTACTTTAGTGTATTTGGAGAAGAAGCTCAGAAAGCCGGTACACATGCAGCATTAGACCATGCGAAAGGTTTTTTACGTGGAGAGCTCTGTCGACGATTAGGAATTAGATTTGCTCCAGAGCTAACCTTTAAACTGGATGACTCATTTGAAAGAGGTCAAAGAGTTACAGAATTATTAGAAAAAATTAAAAATAATGAAGTCTGAACTTAATGCTAGGGTTCTTAAATATATATAAACCTGCTAATTGTACATCACATGATGTCGTTGCCAAACTACGTAAAATTTTAAATATAAAAAAAATTGGGCATAGTGGCACTCTGGATCCTTTTGCTACAGGAGTTTTAGTGATTGGTATTAATGAAGCTACCAGACTCTTTGAATATTTACACTCTGATAAAACTTATTTAGCAACAATTCAATTTGGATTAGAAACAAATACAAACGATATAACCGGAGATGTTCTTTATAAAAGCGATAAGATTCCTCATTTGTCTGAAGTTAGTAATGAGTTAAATAAGTATAAAGGTAAGATAAAACAAGTGCCACCAGTTGTTTCAGCTATTAATATTAAAGGAAAAAGAGCATATAAATTAGCAAGAGAAAATAAAATCAATCTTACTGATCTTAAAGAAAGAGAAATTGAAATTTATTCAATAAATATTATTTCATATGATCTGCCTAATTTAGTTTTAAAAATACATTGTTCAAGTGGTACTTATATAAGATCTATTGCAAGAG
>JAHFBD010000174.1:0-1082 GCA_023250175.1 Candidatus Melainabacteria bacterium | reverse complement strand
AGAATCAATTACCACCTCAAATTTAGAGCAGTACATAATATCACCTGAAAAAGCTTTAGATTTACCAAAACTTTATCTTAATCCAGATCAAATAAAAGATATTTGCTTTGGTAAATCAATTACTATGAGCCACATATCATACAAACCAGAACAACCTTTATTAACATTAGATAACAATAATAACCTGGTTGCAATCAGCCTTTTGACAAAAAACGATATTATTAAACCAATAAAGGTTTTTTATAATAATGAAAAATAATTCCTCTACCACTAATCAAACTAATATAAGGTTTGAAATTGTCTCAAAGTTATTAATTCCTCAAGGTACACTTTTAGCTATTTCAGTTCTTTGGATGCTTATATTCCCTAATGACTGTGTTATTAAATATTTCAAATTAAATCTTCAAGTATTACTCATAGGACTTGGAGCAGGAATTGCTCTGGCATTTGCCGGCTATGGATTTTATTTTTTCGCAAAAAGGACAAAGTTATTTTATGAGGCTGTAGAATTATTTGAGCAAAATTTGTCCCCCATAATTAAAAGACTCGGGGTTTTAGACATTATTTTATTATCCTGCGTATCTGGCTCTATCGAAGAAATATTTTTTCGAGGGTTAATATTTAAAAAAGTAGGAATAATTATTTCAAGTATTGCTTTTGGATTATTACACTTACCAAAACCTAGATTCTGGATATATGCTCTTTGGGCAACTGGTTCCGGTGCAATATTAGCTTTATTGTTTTTCTGGTCTGATTCTATCTGGACTTCTATAATTGCTCATGTAACAAATAATTTAATTGGTATGATACTTTTAAAGAACCTAAAGCAGAACTAAATACTATTCATCTAGATCTTCTACAAGTTCATATAACTCAGTAGCTATATCTTCCAAACTACTTGCCAAATCATCATCATTTTGTGCTTCTATAGAATCTATCGCATCACTAACTGCCATTAATGCCCGGCCAATTGCTGCTTTTAACTCACCAGATTCAAGAGACCAATCTGATGCTATATCAATTAAATTCGATTTATTTAATGCCATGTAAAATTTTCCTCCATCTTTTTCATCATGAAAATA
>JAHFBD010000173.1 GCA_023250175.1 Candidatus Melainabacteria bacterium | reverse complement strand
ATGCTACCTTTAGTGTCACAACCTCTGGTGACAAACGGGTGATTACAGGCAATAGCTTACCGATTAATCATACTACTGGAATATTTCCAATTTCTTCGAGTGAACCTGCTTATGCTTACGACCGGAATCCAAATAGTATAAAAGCACAAAGCATTAGCTTGTCCTTGCCACTAAATCCAACAATTGCATCTACTCCAAGTTGTCTTCCAGCAGGAGCGATTGCTATATTAACCGATGGAGTTGTACTCTTTAATCCACTTGATGAAGCAGGTCGCGATGCTCCAGCATATGAAACGATTGATGATCAATGTGATGGGCATCCACAACAGCAAGGCATATATCACCATCACAATGTACCTTCATGCATTCTTGCAAAAGCTACTGGTGCTAATACTTCCACTTTCGTTGGTTATGCTTATGATGGTTTTGGTATATATGTTGAGAAGGATAAAAATGGCAAGTTGTTAACTAATGCTAATCTTGATGAGTGTCACGGTCGTACCAGTAAAGTCAATTGGGATGGAAATTTAATTGAGATGTATCATTATGTTGCAACGTTAGAATATCCATATGTGCTTGGTTGTTACAAAGGTACACCGGTATTACAAGGCAGCAGCCAGCCTGGAGGGCAATCTGATGGTAGTCAACCAGGTGGTACACCACCACAAGAAGCAATTAGTGCTTGTTCAGGAAAATCATCTGGAAGTTCTTGCTCTTTTAATGCAGGTGGTACTATGTCTGGAACTTGTATGATACCGCCTGGGCAAAATCAGCTTACATGTATACCTTAAATCAGATTAACTAGATAATCTTCTGTGGTCTTGTCACAGTGTTATCATTATAATTTTTTTTGAAAGAATTATTAAAAAATGGGTAACCAGAAATAGTGGTCAAAATTAAAATTGAAAATTACTTGCTCAATATGCATTATTTATTGGTGGAGGCCTAGTTAATGATGTTTCCCACCTTGTTAATGTAAATATATCGTTTAAGGCTGCTTAGTTATTTTAGTGAAACTCTATCTAGATTTAATTATAAGTGTTACTTCATCAACTTGTGGCGGATCTATTTTTCCTAACGCAATTTCTGCCCAATACTTCACTTGATTATCGGGATCGTTTAGTGCCAAAGTTTTCAATATTGGTACTGCATCTTTTGCAAATTTTTGTAGTTCTTTTAAGGCTACTATTGTTAGAACCCTTACTCCTGGACTTGGATCATTTAATAGTGGGATTAATTTGGGTACTGAAGTTATCGGATGCTCTACATATCCTAATGCAAGTGCTGTGATTGCCCGTACATGTTCATCTTTATCTTTCAATGACTCTGTTAATGCTGGTATTGCATCCTTTGCATATGAACCTATAGTTCTTAAAGCATTTGCTGCTTCATATCGGACCTTTGGACTTGAGTCTTTTAATGTTTTTATTAATGCTGGCACAGCATTCTTTACTTTCGCACGCATGGTTTCTCGTGCCGCCATGTTTTCTAAAGAGTTTGCTGCTTTACTCCTTACCTCTTCACTTGGATCCTGCAATTTTGTTATTTGATCCCACAATTCTCTATTAAACTTTCTATATACAATAGAATTAAAAACCTTTGTAATTGGACCTAACATTGTAAACCTCTTTCTAGATTCTAAGCACAATGTTTATTAGGCTAGCATTTTTAAATCCCAAAGTAAACTTCAAAAATAGCCAGTAGTATAAATTCTTATATATTTTCTCTCTAATCCGCTGATTTTTTATGATCTCACAGCATCAGATTTTGTTTATTGAAAAATTTATATTAAGTAAAAAAGATTTTGGAGGACTAGTGTCCAATGTCTTCCACCTTGTTAATGTAAATATATCACTGAAAGCTGTTTGAAAAACAGGTAGTAATAAGAACTCAAATAATACGAAGACTTTATTTCAATTCCTGAGTTAGGGATAACTGCCTAAATTATTTGTTCCTATAGCGTCAGATTTGCTTTATCACGGCTCACTTATTTAAACATTTTCATATTTACTATACTAGCAATGGTTTGCTGAGCAAGATTATAAAAAATTATTGGTATTAGAATTATGGGATGGTCTTTTAAAGCCATAGAAGCTAGTACTAGTGCACCACCGTTATTGTTCATCCCAAGTCCAAACATTAAAGAAGATTGCTCTGCTTTTCCAGCTTTCATTAACTTTGCTATAAACCAGCCTGCACCAAATGCAATAATACATAAACTTGTAGTAATGATAAAGATGATTAAAAGGAGGTCAGGGTCTGGTTTAGTAAAGGCTTCAGGTAGAGCAATAGCTGCATTAGAATACATTAACAGTATTAATATAATTACGTTTATAAACTTCAAAAAAGGTTTTACTGTTTCTGCTCTTTTTTCACCTAAAAGAAATTTCACAAATAATCCAAAAACAGTAGGAAATATAATTGAAAACATTAAAAATGCAGCGGTTCCATTACTGGCTAACTCATGTAAGTCCTCACCATAGTCTCCAGTAGCTATAAATCCAACTGAATGTAAAACCAGTGGCGTTGTAAACGGACTCAGTATAGTAGAAAAAACTACTAGTCCTAAACTTAGTGCCAGGTTCCCATCTGTGATTTGAGACCATGCTGTTGATGAGCCTGCTATAGGCATTGAAGCTACTATAGCTAAACCTACTAAAATATTTTGTACTTCATCTGGATTGTGCCAGAAAAGCATAAAATATTTCAGAATAAAAATCAAAATAATTGGTATGAAAATATTGCAAACTAATCCAACAAATAAAAGCAATGGATATTTAACTGAGCTTCTTAGCTCGTTAGTCTTTACTCCAAGTGCAGCATCAAAGAGTAAAAAAGAGAGCATTAACAGCGGCAAAGATAAATTCACTGAGCTTTTATCAAACCAGACCAAATCACCAAATGAAACATCTCTAACCCATAAACCAAACCCAGGTAAAATTGCTGCAACAAAATAAGTTATTAACACTATCCATAGAAAATGCTTATGTATAAAATGATGTGTATTAGTAAGTGTTTTTTTTACTTTATCCATTATGCAGCAACTTTCTTTTTGCTAAAAGTAATAGAGGAATAGATGCAAGTTGAATTATAACTGAAAAGAAAACAATATATAAAACTGATATATCATATAAAATCCCCATTAAAGCACTACCTATAAACCAAAATATTCCATAAGCTGTATTGAATATTCCATATGCAAAACCTCTATTATTCATGTTTACCATATTGCTTATTGCAGCTTTCATTATTGATTCTTGAGCACCCATACCTATCCCCCATAAAACCATACCTATAAGTGCAAAATAAAAGTTTCCTAAGAAAACAAATGGTGCAAATAGGCAGGATAAAAGAATAGCAATAACTAAAGTAACAATGCCTATTTTGTCAAACAAGCGTCCAAAGAAAAGTGCACTGATAGCATCAGTGCACATAGCAATAGCATAGAAAGCTGGAATCCAATTCTCTGATATTATAGAAACTTTTTTAAAATGGAAAGCAATGAGAGCAAAATCTGCATATCCAGCAGCTACCAAAGAAATAGCGAGAATATAAAGCCAAAATGTTTTTGAAAAAGTTTTATTTTCTAACTTTACTTCTTCAATTTCAAAGTCACGTGGATTTGGATAAGTAACCTTTGCTACAAAAAGTGTTATTAGTGCTAAAAGAGCGGGTACTATAAGTAAAGAAAAACAGTTCTGATAGTTTCCCTTAAAATAAAGAACAAGGGCAACCATTAATGGACCACTAACTGCGCCAATTTGATCCAAAGCTTCATGTAATCCAAACCCCCACCCATGCCCAATTTTACTAGTAGCATGTGAGAGCATAAGGTCACGGGCTGGTGTACGAATTGACTTTCCAAACCGTTCAATAATTATGAAGATAGCAGCTATTTGCCAGTGACCTGCTAATGCTAAAAGTGGAACAGCAAGCAAATTAACCACATAACCAATAAATGTTATAGTCCAATATTTTTTTGTCTTATCAGTAAGATAACCAGAAACAAGACGTAATGCATAACCAATTAACTCACCAAATCCAGCAATAATTCCGACTACAGTTGCACTAGCACCAAGCATTGCAAGATATTGCCCATTAATACTTCTTGCACCTTCATAAGTTATATCTGCAAAGAGACTAACTATACCGAGTAGGATAATAAATTTTAAGGCTTTGTTTTTTGAAATATCTATTAACTTAGAGTTCACATTTATTTAAGACGTTAAAAATAAAAAAGTTGTTCTTCAATAATCGACGAAATTCAAGCCAGACTTACAATTGGGAGACCTAGTTAACGATGTTTCCCACCTTGTTTTTCTTAACCTTGATTTAAAGGTTGCTTGATTATTAGTTTCATTTAGCTTGGATACTATTAAAATTGTCAATATAATTGTTTGTGGTATAATCATGGTATAAAAGAGGTATATCATGACTTATCAATTAAAACTACAAATCCCTATTTCTGAAGAGTTAAATAATAAACTTAAGAAAAAGGCTAAAGAAGTTGGTTTCAGTTCAGTAAATGAAATAGCAAGACTCCTCCTTACTAATTTTGTAAACAATAATTTGGTTATTTCTTTTGTAAGTAAATTAGATACTGAAAGTTCTAACAAAGAAAGCCTAAAACAAATTATTGCAGATGGACTGATAGAGTACAAAGAAGGAAAAACTAAAAAGCTTAACTTTTCAAAATCTTTGCATAGCCAGTTAATAGAAGATTAGTAGTTATGTATGAATTACAGACAACAAGCAACTTTAGAAGAAAATATATAAAGCTTGCAGAGAAAAATAAGAAATTACAGGATTCTGTTCAAAAAACACTTGAGTTATTGAGAACAAATCCTAAATATAAATTCTTAAAAACTCATAAGGTTTTCCTATCTCAATACGGAGAAGTTTATAGTTCATTTGTGACTGGTGATATAAGAATTATTTGGATGCAGGTTGAAAACAAGCTTATTATTTTACTTTTAGACATTGGTGGACACT
>JAHFBD010000014.1 GCA_023250175.1 Candidatus Melainabacteria bacterium | reverse complement strand
AAAAAATGTTGAACTCATATTAAATGACAGTACTAATGGATCAAATGGAAAAAAGATAAGAATTATCTTAGGAGACGATACCAAATGCACATCGTTATAACAGGAGGTTTAGGATTTATTGGCTCAAATTTCATTAGACATTTAATCAATGAAAATAAAGATATTTTCATCACAAACATTGATGCTCAAACTTATGCAGGAAGACTTGATAATTTAAAAGACATAGAAAGCCATAAGAACTATCAGTATTTCAAAGGAAATATTCAAGATTATGATTTCATTGAAAATATTGTTAGAACTTATAAACCTGATGCAATGATTAACTTTGCAGCTGAAACACATGTAGATAGAAGCATTACAAAATCCCAGCCATTCATAGAAACAAACATTGTTGGCAGTCATGTTTTGCTTGAAGTTGCATTAAAAGAAAAGCTTAAAAAATATATTCAAATAAGTACTGATGAGGTCTATGGCTCAATTAATCCACCAGATAAATTTACTGAAACTAGTTTAATAAAACCAAACAGTCCCTATTCAGCTAGCAAAGCATCTGCAGATCACTTAGTTAGAGCTTATAATAAAACATATGGTTTAAATACAGTAATTGTCAGATGCTCAAATAATTTTGGACCATATCAATTTCCTGAGAAAGTTATTCCTTTATTTATTTCAAATGCACTTGAAAACAAAAAAGTCCCTGTTTATGGGGATGGTTTAAATGTCAGAGACTGGATTTATGTCTTAGATTTTTGTTCAGCCATTTCATTAGTTTTAGAAAAAGGTAAAAATGGAGAAGTCTATAACATAGGTGGTGATTGCGAGTTAACAAATTTAGATCTCACAAAAACAATTTTAAAAAAGTTAGACAAAACAGAAGAATTAATAAATTATGTAGAAGACAGACTAGGACACGATCGTAGGTATGCCATGGATACTACAAAAGCTAAAACAGAGCTGGGATGGAAAAAGAAACATGATTTTGATGAAGCTTTAGACTTAACGATTGACTGGTATAAGAAAAACAGAGAATGGGTAAATAGAAGAGCTGAAGTATCTGTAACAAAATAATCAAATGGATTTAAAAAGTACTTGAAACTAAAAAAGATATTATTGAGTCAATAGATTATGAAAATTTGGTTGCTGTCTAGCATGAGCAACCATAAGACTGCCTGAAAAAAGTCTTTGGCAAGCATCAAACATTTTAAGTCTGTGTTTTTTGTATTGATTCATTACAGATTTTTCTTATGTCTTCTATATGTTACATTATGTCTAATTGTTTGAAAGGGTTTTATAAGGAGAAAATTATGCGTCCGATTCACAAAATAGGTGCTGCAATACTAGCAGGAGCTATTCCATTAGGATTAGTATATAACGGGTGCAATAAGAATGGTACAGAGCCAGTAAAGGAAGAACCTACAATAAATAAAATATCAGATGCATTTCAATTTAAAAGAAATGAAAATGGAAAGCTTTTTATTGAATCAAATAATGACTTTGAGAAAATAAAAAAATCTCTCAATCCTTTAGGAGTATCAGATCAAGATATTGGAGATCTTTATTCATTACAATTTCAGTTCAATAAAAGAGTAGACACTCTAATACAAAAAGAAATAAAGGTTAGCGATTTAGTTAATCCACATAAATCAATAGGTGATGCACTTAAGAAAAATGATGTCTTTCTTGCAACTGTGCACAGTCATAATTCTTCTTTTATACCTCCTTTCTATAATTTTGATGCTGAGCGTTCACAAATGATAATGCTTCCCATTGCATCTGATATAACAACCAGACGCCTGCTTCCACTTTCAATTAGTCTACAAAGTGAGTTTCGGTTAGTTCCTGAATCGATAAGGCTTAGGTACTATCTTGATAATGTAGAACCTAATGTTGAACAGGTAAAAGAAGGTATTTATTTTAAAGTTAGATATAACAACGAGAAAGATAAAAACATAGAAGTCGTTGTCCCCATGTGCAATCTACCAATTTCAATCGATAATGGGAATGAGCTTTATATAATTGGAGCAGATAAGCTTGGATTAAAAGAATAGGACCTTCAACTATTTCAAGAGTAAAAAAGATTTATTTTTTCTACTCCTTAAGCTAAAACTTTTTTATCAATCTTACGACCATCTATTGTTTTCTTTAAAAGGTCTTTAATACTCACTCCTGACGGCATATGCATTGGTGATTTTATGAAGTGTCTATAAAGTAGCCCTGTAGATAGCAGAAAGATAAAAGCCTGATTTTCCCTTTGACTGATTTGTGATTTCGGAGTTATTTTTAATTTATCAATTAATTTGGTTACAAAATCAGCATTAATAAAATCGATTTTTTTCAACTCGTGGAGAGATAAAATTACATCCATATAATCAGGTGGTTGATCATGTAAAAAAGCAGAAGCATCAGGTGCTCTATATGGATGCTTGGGTTTATTTATAATACTATTTGGTAATTCATCTTTAAATGCTTGCTTTAAAATATGCTTTTCTTCCATTTCATTTTTAAGTCTAAGGTCAATTGGCAATTCCCCTGCTAGTTTAACAACGTTAGAATCTAGAAATGGTAATCGGGTTTCAACTCCATGTGAAAAACTCATTCTGTCACCTTGTGTTGACAATAAATATCCTGCAAGCAACGTCTTACAATCAAGCCATTGAGTTTTTTCCAAGACTGATAATGGATTAAACTCATCTTTATAGTTTTCAATAAAATTTTTAATTAGATTCAAATTATCACCTTGCATAGATAAAAGACGACTTGCAAAACTAGAATTGTTAAAGCGAATCTCATGAGAAAATAATCCTGGAATTTGTTCTTTCGTATAGCGTTCATATAGTGCCATTATTTTTAATGCATTTTCATGAAAGAACTTTTCAAAAGGATTTAAACATTGTAATCGTTCTTTTTTCTGATCAATTGTTAAAATATCCCATGATTGCCGCAATAGCGTTTCTTTATAAAAGTCATAACCAAGAAAAAACTCATCTGAGCCTTCTCCAGTCAGGACTACTTTAATCCCCTGATCTTTAACTAACTTTGATAATAAATACATTGGGACAAATGCTGTACGAAAAGTAGGAATTTCCGCATACCACAATGCATCAATAAACGATTCCATAATTTCTTTATTAGATATCTGCAAACTATGATGCACCGTACCTAAAAGACCGCTAAGCTCTCTTTGATATTGAGATTCATCAAAAGCCGGATCTTCAAAAGTAATAGAGAAAGTTTTAACTGGACGCCGTGAATGTTTAGTAGCAAGTAAAGTAGTTATAGAAGAATCAAGACCACCACTTAAATAAGTCCCTACTTCTACATCACTTCTTAATCTAAGGCGAACACTCTCAGACAATGCTTCTTTAACAAATTTAGCTGCTTCCATTTCATCATTTATAGATTTTTCTTTTAAAAAGTTTAAGGAATAATACTGCTCTATATTAAAATCTCCATTTTCAGATACAAAGACATAACTACCTGGTGGTACTTGGTATATACCTTCATAAACAGTTCTATTAGGCAATGGGGTCCAGATAGTATACGTAGATCGTAGATCTTCAACATTAAATTTAAGATCAAGATTTCTATAACCAATAAAGCTTTTTATCTCAGATGCAAATACAAGCTCTTTTTCTCTCTTAGCATAAAATAAAGGACGCTCTCCATACCTATCTCTAACTAAAACCAAATTGTGTGTAACACTATCATAAATAGCAAAAGCAAACCCACCGTTTAATTTAGCAAAAGCTTTTTTACCCCATTCAATATAAGCATTTAAAACCACCTCAGTGTCTGAATTAGTTAAAAACCTATGTCCCAACACTTCAAGTTCATTTCTTAATTCTAAATAGTTATATGTTTCACCGTTATAAGTTATCCAATAACGACCACTTGAATCACTCATGGGTTGTTGCCCCAAAGCTAAATCAATTACATTTAAGCGAGCCGTACCTAATGCCACATAATTATCAAAGAAATAGCCCATTTCATCAGGTCCACGATGACGTATCATTGAAAGCATGTCACATATTGCCTCAGGATATTCATCTGGATTTCTATTTGAATTTAAAAAACCAACAATTCCACACATAAATAAATTATTAAATGTTAGTTGATAGTAATCCTATTTTTTCCATCTGGTAACCTAATTCAGAAAAGCCAGGAACATTAGTAACTTTCCTAAGAGCCTCATCTCTACTCATTAATCCATATCTCACTTGTTCTGACACTTCAAATTCATATGGGTGAAAATTATGTTTTTTATGATGAATGGCAATACCTAAATCATTTAACCGACAATTACTGGAATTGCTTCCTGTATCATGTGGCTTAATCCAGCCCAACTTTCCTACCGCAGAAATAATTTCTTCTTCTGATAAAGAAACCGTAAGCATTGGATTAATAATAGTAATGGTACTCTTTCCATAATTGTTTATAAGATCTTCATGAATGAAAAAAAACTTTGTAGAAGTAGCTCCAAAAAGACTTTTATATTTTTCTAATAGCGGTTTTTTGATTTGTTCTCTTTGAATTAAATTTAAATTAATCATTGATGCATTCTTAGGTAGCTGCCCTCCTATATAACCACCGGCAACTATGGGAGCACCATGAAGTAATGCCAGCTTAATCATATAATTATTAATTAAATTAATACATGAATTACAAATAGCACTGACTCGTTTAATTGCAGAATTGCTTTGTATTCCCCCGGTTACTACACTTGTTTTATACATATCTCTCATAAATGTTGAGGATGGCTTAAACAATAAAAAATCAACACCAAGGGCTTCTGTAACTGCATAACAATTTTTCATTGCTTGTTCAGATATAAAGTCATTGTCTATAGTAACTGCTAAACAATTTAAGCCATAATTTTGTACTAAGTGCATTAGCGTATAAGTGGAATCTTTCCCTCCGCTAAAAGCAACAATGCAATCATATTCTCCCTTACCTCTGCTTTTTTCGATTTCAGAGTCCATTAGTTCTTTAATACGTTTTTGCTCAATAACAATTGGTTCAGAGTTTATAAATTCTTGGCAGAAATAACAAACACCTTTGTCATCAAATGATATATTCGGAAATGTTTCCGGCAAAACACACTTTATACAACGCTTTATATTATTAACTGACATTTATTGTCTTCTCCTCTATAAGTTTGACAATTGAATTTAAAGACTTCAATGAGCCAGATAAAAAATCCTCATCAGACAACTTAATTTTAAATTTGGTTTCAATAAAAGTAACAAGTTCAACACTACCAAAAGAGTCTATAATTCCAGATAAAAACAAATCAGTACTTGGAGTAATTTCTCTTTCATCAAATTCAAAAAGGAACTGCCTAGTTAAAAAACTTTGCACTTGCTCTTTAATTTCTTGAACCTTAGTTAACATTTTTATATTTAATTACTCCTTTAAAATTATCAAACCCACATATGATAATAATGTTCTTTCTTTTTACAATCCACGAACCTAAGCTTTGTAAAGAAATTCATTGAGATTTCATTATCTTCATAAACTCGTGTAGTTAAATAATTTACATTTGTATTTTTCTTCACTCTATCTAAATTTTCTTTAACCAATTGCAATGACACAAATCCCACTCTGGAATTCGGCTTTACTAAGAGCTCTTGCAAAAAAACTTTATCTTCTAGTAATTTTAAAAAGTGAAACCCAATAAGCTCATTATCTTTAGAAAATGCCCCTAGAGAATAATCTGGATATTGCCCTGCAAGATATTGTAAAATCTTTAGCTTATGCACTACGACTTGTTCCATTGTTACATTAGGATCTCTAGAATATCTTGTAGGTGGATAGAGGTTTAACAGTTCTTTAATTGGAGCCCAGTCAGAATCATTCAGCTTGCGAACATAAAACCTGCTTGGAATATCTTTCACTGTATTCCACACATCTATAAGATTTGCTTGTATTTCATAAATAGTACCCAAATATATAAAGTTCTTTAAGGCAACTGGAGATTCTACACCAAGAGTAATAAGATTATATTTATTATTTCTGGCATGATTTACAATTGGAGCGCTATCATCACTCTTTAAATCCTTATAATTTTCAAGGGTTAAAGTGCCTACTTTCGGAGCAATAATTCCACTATCAAACAAATTTTCGTCAATCTTAAATTCCATAACAATTGTTTCTACTAACCCATGTATTTTATCATTCTTAATACAAACCTTTCTTTAAGGGTCTTTCTTGCATTATTAATACACTTTGATTACTAGAGCAATATTAGTTAAAAATTAGCTAATTCATCTATTAGGTACAATGGTCTGCTTTTAGCTTGTTCAAATGTTTTTCCCAGGTATAAGCCTAGTATACCGTTAGAAATTAAAACTATGCCTGTAGAAAGTAATATTAGACAAATAATGGATGTCCAGCCTTGCATTAAGCCATGCATAAAATACATAAACAAAATCAAGGTTAACACTAATAAAGCAATAAATGAAAGAACAAATCCTATTACAATTGATACTCTCAAAAGTTTTGTTGATTGAGAAATTATTCCATCAACTGCTAATTCGCATAGTTTAAAAATTGTATATGAGCTCTTGCCACTTAATCTTTTACTGTGCAATATTTCAACATAATCAGATTTAAATCCAAGCCAATGTAAAACCAACAAATACATACGATGAGAATCCCGAACACTGCAAAAGGCGTTAACAGCCTTCCTACTCAACAAAGTAAAAGTACTATTATTACTATAATAAAAATTAGAGTCTGACAAATAATTAAAGAGAAAACTAAATAATTTAGAAACAATATTCTTAAAAAGAGAATGTGATTTTGAAATAATTTTAGTATAAATAATATCATTGCCATTTAAAGCTTTTTGATACATGTCATAAATATACTTAGGATCTGTTTGTAGATCACAATCAATTACCACAACATAATCTCCAATAGCTTTCTCTAAACCAGCTGTGATTGCATAGTGTTGTCCAAAATTGCGACTAAGTTTAATACCTTTTATATTTTTATCTTTTTTACAATTTTCTTGTATAGTAAGCCACGAATTATCCGGACTCCCATCATCCACCAAAATAATTTCAAAGCTATTAGTAAATGAAGAAACCGATTTTTGAATCCTATTTACTAATTCATCTATAATAGAATCCGCTTTATAAATAGGACTAACTATACTTATATCCATAAAAGTTAATTTAACCTATTAGTTGACAATACCTTCCCTCGTAAAAAGGCTGTCACATTACTAATAATGTAATCTTGCTTATCATCCGTCAAATCATTATAAAATGGAAGCCTTAACAACCTTTTACTAACATCTTCAGTTACCGGTAAGTCTCCTACACTATATCCTAGATTTAATCCTATTGGAGAAGAATGAAGAGGAACATAATGAAAGACACTTACTATTTCTTGTTTTTTCAAATAATTAATTAAACGATCCCTTTGAGTCTCATCTTCAGTCAAAATATAAAACATATGATAATTTGACAAACAGTTTTCAGGAATTACTGGTAATAATACTCTTCCTTCTTTTTCCAAGTCTTTAAAACCTTCAATATATTTATTATAAATTATTTTACGAGTATTAGTAATTGCATCCATGCTTTCAAGTTGTGCATATAAAAAAGCAGCTAAGATATCAGATGGAAGATATGAACTTCCAATATCCACCCATGTATACTTATCGATTTCACCTCTAAAGAACTTACTACGGTTAGTTCCTTTTTCTCTTACAATCTCAGCTCTTTCAATAAATCGTTCATCGTTAATTATAATAGCCCCACCTTCTCCACACATAAAGTTTTTCGTTTCATGAAAACTATAACAACCAAAGGTTCCTATAGTTCCTAAATAATTATTTTTATATTTTGCATTGACTCCTTGTGCTGCATCTTCTATAACATATAGGTTATTCCGCTTTGCAATATCATTGATCTTATCCATGTCACATGAAATACCTGCATAATGAACAGGAAAGATTGCTTTAGTTCTTGATGTGATTTTTTCTTCTATCAAATTTTCATCTATATTTTTTGTATCAAGCCTTATATCAACAAATACAGGTTTTGCTCCTCGCAGCATAAAAGCATTTACAGTGGACACAAAAGTATAAGAAGGCACTATTATCTCATCACCTTCTTTTAAATCAATAAGAATAGAAGCCAATTCAAGAGCGTGGGTACATGAAGTAGTTAACAATATTTTTTTAGCATTAAACTTCTGCTCCATTAAAGCACTACATTTCTGCGTATATAAACCATCTCCAGATATATGCTGGTTAGAAACTGAATCATTAATATACTTAAGTTCAGAACCAGTAAATGATGGTTTATTAAATGGTATTTTTCCCACAATTACACCTTATCCAATAGAGAATTAATTTCCAACAGCCTTTGCTTAGCTTTATTACTAAAAGGATTTAATAGTAACATGATATGCAATGTTTGTTTAGCTTCCCCATACATATTATTTTCGACAAATATTCTAGCAGCTTGATAATATAATTCCTCACCTGTTACACAAATGGTTTTATCATTAGAAATACCTTCCTTTAAATAAGATAATGCTTTATCAGTCATGCTAATTTCACTATAAAATAACCCGGCAAAAAGATATGGGAACGATGATCCAGGATTTAGTTTTACATAATTTTCTACTAAAGGTATAGCTTCATTATATTTTTTAGTTCTTAACGCAATTGCAATAAACTGGGGATCGTAGGAAAGTTGAAATTTTGGATTACTAGATATAGCATGCTTAGTAGCTTCCCATGCCATATCCCATTTATTTATTTTCACTAAAAAGCTTGCAACTTCATACCAACCAATTGAATTATTTTTAACTACTAAAGCAGAATTAAAAGCTCTGCTTAGATCATCTACACGTTTTTCCGATACCAGATAATCAAAAATCAACCTATAAACCAAGTAATTATATTGCATTTGCATTGGTCCATAACTAATTGATAGACCAGGTTTAAGATCCAAGAATTCACTAAGCCACTCATTAATAGCAGAATCATATAGTTTTTTAGTTAAAAAGTTCTGTAATTTATCTAATTCATTTTGTTGCTTTGCTTGATCTATAGCAAGCTTAATCCACAATGGTTTATTCCATACTGGGGCTTCTTTAACGCAATATATAAATTGATTCAGAAAATCCTTACTAGACGGCAGATAATATATTGTTCTCATTACTAGAAAACAAAATATTGGCATTAAAATAACGATTATAAATTTTGACGTTGCCATTTTCTTTATATTGGAAATAAGTCCAAATACTGCAAAAGTAAGCCCTAAGCTTGGTACATAAGAATATCTAAGTGAAACAATTGAAAAAATAGGAATGATTTGTATGATTAGTATAAGTGAAATAAAAAACCAAATCATTCCTAGAGAAAAGAAAGGGATTTTTTTATAAAGCAATATAGCTGCTAAAATCAATCCACAAACTAAAACCTGGCAAAATAAACTATATGAACTTAGTAAAGAATCGCCGACCATATACCATTCTGCTGCACTATCTACTAATCCATATGGATAAAAATACAATTTCAAATAATGTACAATTAATTGTGGTGATAGCCACAATGCCCTAAAAACAATATCTTTCCAAGAGCCAATTTCAGTCCAACGAGTAACCAAATTTACAGACTCTATCATGCCTCCACTGGTTGCAAAATATCTTAAAGCAAAATATATTGGATAGACTAAGATAGAAGAACCTACCATGGACAAACCCTTTGTAGAAAATAATTTTTTCCCTTCCAAATAAAACAATATTAAGTTAAGCAAAATAGGAAAAAAGATAAAGGTTTCTACTGACATTACACCCATTAAAAAAAATAAGTTACCTACAATCATTAAAATATACCTGTGTGTACTTGAGCTAATATCTTTTGCATACAAATAACAAAGTATAAAAATCAAACTAAATGCAAACCCCATAATCCCCGGACCAACAACTAATCTGGTTAACTGTTGTTGATTAACAGGATGCACAGTCCAAAAAGAAATAACTAGAACTGAAATCAATTTACTATTTGTGATTTTAAAAATAAGGATAGTAGCTAATATACATACAATAAACTGTGCCAAGAATTGATAGATATGAAATCCTGCTGGAAATGCATTTTCACCAAAAATTAAATTAACCAAGAAACATTGTAAACAATGTACAGGCATATAATGATCAGAGACCATGCCCGTAACTTTATAAAAGGTTGACAGCATTATATGAAAATCTTTGGCGGAAGGGTTTATAACAAATAAATCATCACCCCATGCTTGTCCAAAGTGAATTGATGGGTAATACAAAAAGCAAAATAACAAAGACGGAATAAGAAAATAATATTTATCTATAGCTCTTTTAATACTACTTATAATAGTTTTCATTTTTTCGCAATTACGAGTAAAGAACTACCAAAAGGAAACCGTATACCAATTTTAACAAGTATCATTTCAAAATTTAATATTGCCTTAAAAACTATATTCAAAACAGTATTTATTTTAAACTCAGAATAAAGATTAAATTTGCTATTTAGAAATCTCAACCTCATTCTGGACAGTACAATAAAAGGCAATAGAAATGTTACAAAAGACGTTGAGGTTATAACTTTAAACCCGGCTTTCTGCAGCTTGGTTTGTAATTCACCAATTACATATCGTCTCTTATGAGAACTAAGTTCATCAACTTTACTCCATAAAAATCTATGTTGCGGAACAGTTATGATAATTCCACCATTTTTACTAGTAGCATTATACATTTGGCTTAAGACAAACTCATCATCATCTATATGCTCAAGGACATCAAACATACCAATGACATCAAACTCATTTACAAATGGAATATGTTTAGCATCCATCTGAATAAGAGAAGCGTTTGTTCTCATCTTGGCATATTCCAAACCTTCTGTAAAAATTTCACTTCCAAACAATGCAAGATGTGAGCAATGTCTTTCAATGTCCCTCAAAACAAATCCAGTCCCACATCCAATCTCAAAGAAATTGCTTGCATGAGGAAAATGGGTTTTTAAAGCCCAAAGGATTAGTTTATTTCTTACACAAAACCAGAAATTGTTTTCCTCTATATCTACAAGATTCTTAAAGTGTTCTTTATTAAAACCATTATTAGCCTCAGAAAGCTCTTCAGAAAAGAGAACTAAATTATTGTGATTTACAGGCTCAAAACCACATGCTGGACATAACCAACCATTACTTTCAAAATCACACTTACATTGCAAACAAAGTTTCACGATTACCAATTCCTCTCATAAACATTATAAATAACATTCAGGTTTGTCTTTTCATCAGAGTATCGTATACCACTCTTAAAGTGGTAATTTTTAAGAAGAAACTCATCTAACCATTTAATCAATGCACTAAGTTTTTTTAAGTTCCATTCCTCTGAAACAATGTTTTGAGGAAACACTATTATTTTAGGTGGCATTTTTGTCAAATCACTAATTAATGTTTTAATCGCATTATCAATATACATCTTATAAAATAAGTAGTCTGAAACTGCTGTTGTTGGAGGCATCCGTTTAGTATAAATATAACTAGTAATAGGAAAGTAATTTAACTTTCCTTGTAATGAATTAAGAATATAAATCGTATCGTTTTTATTAGGTAGGAATTTATTTAATATATCTGCTGCTTTTAATAGATTGACTTGCTTAGGATTTACTGATGTGCTTGCTTGTACATTCTCCTGAAAAGATTCTGGCTGATTAAATAAATTTAAATTGTTCTGTTCATAAACAATAGGTAGAAAAAGTGGAAGACAATTATAAATTCTTAAGGCAATAAATATAGAAATCAATAAACCACCAAAAGCTTTCACAAAGCTACGTTGTAAAAACGGTGGCTTATCAAAAAGATCCTTAATTAAAAATGTAATGAAAATTGCTACAAACGGCCATACAAGAACATAATAATAAGCACCATAACCTCCTGGTACAATTACAGAAAACATATTGCCGACTCCCCAGATAGCTAATAAAATCAAAGGAGCAGACATTTTTAATATGCCTACAATAAAATACCGCTTCAAGATAATCCATATAGCTCCCAGTATCGAAAAGAAAAAAAGAATAAGATTCGATACTGATGGTACATACCTTGTCATAAAATTAAATACATTCTGTAAAAGTAACTTAAATGACCTTGTATAGTCATTGCTATACATACCAACAAAGAACAAATGCTTCCAATACTTTAATATAGAGATATTTTGAGACAGAAGAAATATATTAAATAATAGCAATCCTATAATAATACCTGCAAATAAGAAAATAACTTTTGATTTAGTATAAAAAAATAAATCTCTTCCAAGTATAGCCATATACAAAAACCAGGAAAAAATTGCAATGATAAAAACCCCTCCGCTAGCTTTAAACATAATGGGCATGGATGCTATTAAACCCGATATAAAATAAACAGACCAACGTTCTGATTTACCCAATTTCATTAAAATATAAAATGATAAGAAAGAAAATAACAGAATAAAATATTCTGCCTCTAATGCAAAAATGGCACCAAGCTCTAATTTATACCCCCATAAGCCAATTGGAGTTAATTGCAATAAAATCCAAAATAAAACTGTAAGTCCAGCATATAATCTATGGTCTAGAAGCCTATCCATAATTAGAAACATTAAAATACCAATTAAAACTACTAGTACAGTTTGAATGAAATGAACAGCAATAATAGACCAAGTCCCAAACCCAAATATTTTTAGAATTAGTGCATAGACCAAAACAAATAAAGTTAAACAAGGTCTTTCAGGCGGATTAAATTGCATACCATTTAAAAAATGCTGCCCAAAGATAAAATAAAAACCTTCATTTGTGCTACTGCATAAAACTGACAAATTAAAAGGCAATTTTAGTAGAAAATAAAATATCAATGAACCAATAAAGATATAAGTACCTAATCTGTCATAGAAATCTTTATTTAGGGTTGGTTTTAACATACTAGACAAACATTATTATAAAGGTGAGTGTTGGTATAGGATGCAAACTTGTTTTGCACTATATAAATACGCTATAATTTACTACTTAATGTCAGTTAACAAACAATTAAAAGTCTTAATGATAAATTATGAGTTTCCACCTATAGGCGGTGGTGGCGGTACTACAACCCGTTTTCTAGCAAAATACATGGTCAGGCTTGGATTAGATGTATCGGTAATTACAGCTAAACCAAGAAATGAAAATACTTTTATACATCCTGATGGTTTTAAAATCCACTATGTGGGTCCTACAAAAAAAAATCATACAACTACTTATATTAAAGAGCTAACAAGATTTATGTTAACTACTATCTACTACTCTAAAAAAATAATTTCATCTATTCAACCTGATATTAACCATTGTTTCTTTTCCATACCATGTGGAGCATTTGGGCTTTATTGTAAAAAGGTTTTCAATATTCCATATATAACATCTACGTTAGGTGCAGATGTTCCTGGTTTTAACATTGGAGACAAGAGATTAAATACATATCATTTTCTAACTCAAAAATTAACCAGAGAAATTTGGAATAACTCATCATATGTAGTTGCTAATAGCTCATCACTAAAGTCTCTTTGTGAAGAGTTCTCCCCAAAGTTAAAATTAAAATATGATTCTATTACTAATGGTGTAGACACTGATGTTTTTTACCCTTTAGGCTCACAAAAAAAAACAAATCAAAATGAAATAAAACTTCTATATGTAAGCAGATTAAGTTCTCAAAAAGGAATAGAGACACTTATTAAAGCTTGTGGAGTATTAAAGAATAAGCAAGTTACTAATTTCAAACTAACTGTAGTTGGGGATGGACCTTTAAGGGACAAGATGTTTGCGCTAATTCATCAGCTAGATATTAAAGATAAAGTAAATTTTATAGGCTGGAAAACCCTTGAAGAATTGCCAGATATTTATAAAAACTCTGACATTTTTATCCTGCCTTCTGTTATGGAAGGCATGCCTAGTGTAGTCCTTCAAGCCATGGCTTGTGGTTTACCAATTATAGCCTCAAGAGTAAAAGGATTTGAGGAGGTTATGGAAGAAAATGTAAATGGTTTAACTGCTGAATACAATGACGAAATAGCCTTTGCAAACACTATTGAACAATTAATAAAATCACCTGACTTATTAAATAAAATGTCTGAAAACAGTTTTGAAAAATCCAAGCAATTTTCCTGGCAAACAATTGCTGAAAAATATTTAGAGCTTTATGAAAAGACCCTATCTAATCCACAAACTATAAAAGAAAAAATTACTGTTACTTCTTCTTAAGTGTAAGAACAATTGGAGTGTACATTTGAAAAGCATTTAAAACATCTGCTATTAAAGCTGATACTTTAAGCTTTTGTACTATTTGTACAATTGGTCTAATAGTACGAAGCGATGCCCAGTCACTATAATTTCCTGTACTCAAACGAGCTTTAAATATATTTTGTCCCCACCCTATAATTTCTATTTTATTTTTTAAACTTTTTAATATCTTATTAATAACAAATGGGCTTATTAGCTGGAGAGTATCTATATAATCTGGATTTTGTCCAACAATTTTTGCATACAGCTTAGCTAATGTCTTATTTATTAAACAAGGCCACAAAATACCATAATGACCTTCCCAAAAAGAAAAATAGTTTGGGACAACGAATTGAAGGTATCCACCAGGCTTTAAAACTCTTATTGACTCTTCTAAAGTTAGTTTTGGATCTTGTACATGCTCAAGTACATTTGTAGAATAAATCAGATCAAAACTATTATCATCAAACGGTAGATTCTCTGCAAATCCTCTAACAATCATGTCTTTAGGCAAATTATATTCTTCCAGCAAAGATTGAGATATTTCATTAAATGGTGAAAACTCATCTTTTGATGGCTCCACACCAAATGCCTCAATATCATATTTTGTTCTTGCCGTAATTAAAAACGTACCAACACCAGCACCAATCTCTAAAAGTTTTTTACCTTTAAATTCAATTAGTTCATGCTTACTAACTTCTGATTTAAATAGTTCAATTTGCTCTATTGCTCTTTCATATGTTAAGAACTCTGCAGCGATTAGCTTTGTATCTCGATTTAATAGCTCACCCACTGATTGCTTTAATGCAAGGGCTAGTTTATCAACGACAGATTTATCTTTTGAAATTAAAGTAGTCATTTCTTTGTAATTGTAGCTAATTTTGTTTCTGCCTACCGCTCGTTTTGCATTAATGCTTAACTCGCTCTTCCTTACATGGCGCTTTTTGGTGAATAAATCACACAAAAAGCTTATTTATGGTCTTATACATTATAGCTAGGCAGCAACCTAATTTTACTGCTGTACGCTAACAAGCCTCGGACAAGGAATACAGGTTAGTTTAAGGCTTTTAACTAGAACTTATGCAAATTTAACTATTACAAGTAAATACTAGGAATATAGCAAATAAAAGTTACTAATATTATAAGTATAATAAGTATTCATCTTTATGCTAAAGCTATCATAAAAATACAAGAATAGACTTATGAAAGAAAAAATCATTAAATATCTTTGTTGTACTAAATGTGGGGCAGATGTAGAACTAGCAAAGCATCAAGTCCCTGACTCAACAGATCACATAATAGAAGGGGATTTGATTTGTAAAGAGTGCAAAACTACTTACCCTATAATAGGTGGGGTACCATTTTTTTCCTTAAATACTACAAGCGCAATTGTAGATTTAAATAGAAAGAATTTCGCTGATGAATGGAATTATTTTACATCTTCACTAAGTGGTAAAAACGAAGAGTTGGCTAAAGAAGAGCTAGAAAGCTATTTTCACCCTTTCATTGAATATAAAGATCTAGACAATAAGGTTGTATTAGAAGGTGGTTGTGGTGGAGGACGATTATTATATATAGCAGCAAAGTACTCTAATGCAAAAGAAGTATTTGGAATAGATTTATCAAATGCTGTTTTAACTGCTTTTAAGAATACAAAACATCTTTCAAACGTATCAATAATCCAGGCTGATATTACAAATCTACCATTTAAAAAGGACAAGTTATTTGATTTTATTTATTCTGTTGGAGTCTTACATCACTTGCCAAAACCAGAACTGGGCTTTAATTCACTAGTTAAATATTTAAAAGAAGGTGGGATAATACTAGCCTGGGTATATGGAAAAGAAGGAAATTCACTCTACATTAACTTTGCTGATCCAATAAGACAACTAATAACCTCAAAACTTCCATTTAAAGTAAATCTTTATTTATCATGTTTCTTAACTGCTATTTTATGGGGACTGATATGGGTAGGGTATGTCCCGTTAAATCAACTATTCGGTGAAGATAATGCAAATAAATTCTTACCCTTTAATAAATATTTTAGTTATTTTAGAAATCGTGGATTTAAAGATTTCTGGAGAACAGTATTTGATAAAATGGTTCCAACAATTTCATACTATATTTCACATGATGAGTTTATCAACTGGTTTAAAGCTAACAATCTTGAATACAAAACATATTTTAGAAACGGTCATAGTTGGACTGGCATAGGACAACATCAAAACCTTATTTCAACGCACAATACACAAACTCATGAATATGCAAGCAGTTCTTAAAAAAGTGTATAAATAAATGGTGCTAGAGCTGAACCTTCAGTAAAAATAATTAATGCTCCTAATAAAATTAAAAAGATAAGAATTGGGGCAAGCCACCATTTTTTTCTTGCTTTTAAAAAATCCCAAAATTCTGCAAGGATTGAAAGATTGTTCATGATTAGTTTTCTCTCAGACTTAATTTATTATTTCACATAAAATAATTTTCTGCTTATGAGGAAATTATAAATATACTTTGCAATCTCGCTCGACATATCAGGAGAATAATGATCAATATCAATATACAAAGGCTTTTTCATGTCTTGTTGAATATCAGCCAACCATAAGAAATGAGCCCCTAAATTATGTTTTTTTACATATTCTTCCATAAACTTGTAACCATATTTTGAAGAAAGAAATCTTCCAAAACCCTTACCCGCAAAAATATGATATTTAAGATCATATTTATAAGTTGGAACTGGCTGCCATATAAAAACTGTTTCTACATTAAAATTTTTACCGATTAGCTCAATAATAGTTTTATTTTTTATATATCTTTCAACTACTGTTTTTATTTGAGGAATATTGTTGTATTCATCTTCTTCAGAGTTACCGCTTTTCTTTACTCCTTTTAATATCTCTTCACTTTCCCGCGCTTTCTTCACATTTTTTACAGCACTTAGTAATGGAAGATTTAACAAATTTGTACCTTTATCTTCTATAAATCGCTTTAGATTTTGTGTAAATAATGGTTCATCACTATAATAATAAAAGTCATTTAAGCCATCAATAAAAATTGCCAGATTTGGAATAAACCCTGATGTAATAAGCTTTTCAAAGAGTATCCTTTCCTGTGATGAGAAATAATGCCCACGACCAAAATTATAAATAAATATCTTTTTTCTTAAGTTTTGATTCGAACACAATTCTTGTAGAGAAGATGCTATTGTCTCGCCATCAGAAACTCCATAACCAAAAGTCGTAGAACCTCCAAATAAAAAAACATTGAAATTGCTTGGGTTCGGTGGCCATGGTCCTTGATTTTTAATAAGCCTAAAACCATTTTCACTTACATTTACATAATGCCCCATGACGGGTCTCTCTTTAAACTGAGTATAAGGCTCATAAATATATGGGCGAGACCAGGTTTCATATAATAACTTCGAGATTTCATTCTTTTCTAAATTTGAATATAAAGGCTCAAGTCTTTGTTTATAACCTAAAAAGATTTGGTCTCTATAGTAAGCCGCATCTTTAAATAAGGTAATAGCATACAGTCCCACATTTAATACAATAAATAAGATAACTGCACTCACTATCGTGATCGAAATATATTTATAGAAATCGATTGTTTTTTTTAAGCTAATCTTTTCAAAATCCAAAAAGAAGCATAATAGACCAAGTAATACAAAGCCAATATTAATAAGACCAATAGGAAGACGGAAACTTAATTCAATAATTGCATAAGGTGAAATAAACTTTTCTAATACAAATTTACTGGTAAGAATCCCGAGCAATATAAAGAACAAGCCCATAACAATTTTTATTTTATTTGGGTTAGAACTGCTTTTCATAACTTGCCTTATTAAATAATTCTTTTTTCCTTCGTATCCAATAACTGTTTAATGATTTGTTAAATTTAAGATTCATGACATCCTTACCTGACATCTTTCTTAATAGCCCAATTGGAGTAATAACAACATAAAACAAAAAGCATAAAATTACTCTTGTCATTATAGCGCCAATAATAACTGCTATTGCCATCCATACTTTTTGTATAGGCTTTAGGATAATAGGCATAGCTAATCCGGATATTATGAGTACTAAAGACAATATAAAAAAGGAGACATAAGTATCTTTATGTCTCCACCACAATAACCCACTTAATAAACCAAATACAATACCTACAGTAATTCCAAATTCTCTTAATTCTTTTTTTCCGCTTTTTATATTTTTAATTTCATCTAATAGCATCTTGACTCCTTAATAACTAATTAATCCAGCTCAAACTCCTTCATCCAATTAGTATCTTTATCCAAGGGTTTTTGTTTAGTTTTTTCTAACAGTATATTTTCCATGATTAGATAGTCCATATTTGTTCTCATAAAACACAAGTATGCCTCTTCTGGAGTACAAACAATAGGTTCACCTCTAACATTAAAAGAAGTATTTATTATTACTGCACATCCATATTTTTCATTAAATTTTGCAATCATCTCATAATATAAAGGACTGTCTTCTTTACCTACAGTTTGAACCCGTGCAGAGTAATCTACATGAGTAATAGCAGGAAGACTTGATCGCACTACGTTTAATTTATTAATTCCAAAAAGCTTATCTTCATCTTGGCTCATTTGTCTTTGTATTTCTTTTTTTACAGGTGC
>JAHFBD010000172.1 GCA_023250175.1 Candidatus Melainabacteria bacterium | reverse complement strand
TGTTTTGTGCTTCTGTACAATATTGATACCAATTAGTAATATTTCCACCATTTCCAATTATATACAGCAATGTTTTAGAAGTTACATTTAACTTTGATGGAAGAAAGTATGCATGAAGCTTTTCACCATCAAATGTTTTTATAAATATTTCCTCATATTTAATAACATCATTTTTAGGATCAGCATATATGGTCTTATTAACATCAAAAAAAACTAGCCTGTCCTGAATAACTTCAAAAACATCACGTTTTTTTTCAACACAATCTATAAACACTGGAAATAAAACATATGTAAAAGTACAGATCCCTATAAAACCAAAGAGTATCAAAACAGCTACAGCAAATTTTGCAAGTTCTCTTATAATTCTTACAATCATACTTCTAGTACTTAGGAATTAACTGATTAATTTCATGATGGTGAGAATGACTACAATTCATACAAGGCACTGCTTTTACAATATTAGAGGTTAATAAAACCAATCCTAGTGTATAAATCAAAATTGCACTTATAACACCAGAGGATCTTTCAATATTAGCAATAGACTTTTGTAAAACAGTTTTTAAAAAACCTTGCCCAAAAATCATAGACAAAGCTACAAGAGTTAATGCTAACCCAAGTCCAATACTAAAAGACAAAACATAGAAAAAACCATTTAACAAATTATAAAAACCACCTACTGCAGTAGCTGTCATAAATACTGACAAACCTCCAGAACAAGGTACTAACCCTGCTGTTAACCCAATCATTAGCATACTTGTGACTTTTAATTTTTTTGTTAAAACATCATGAACAGAGCATTGGTGTTCATGCTCATGATGAAATAATGGCTCAATAATCCTGTCCCACATTAACCACAAACCTATTAAAAAAATTATTATACTAGCTACAAAACTGATAAAGACTTCTTTATCTATTGGTGAAATGAGTTCAAGCAATTTTAATCCTATAAATCCTATAAAATAAACACTTGCTGTATGTGTAATAGAAGCAATTAAACCTATAAAAAAAGCATCTCTTGTTTTATTTGTATTTGAACTTAAAACAAACGTAGCAACAAGACTCTTTCCATGTCCTGGTTCCATAGCATGTATCATCCCAAACAATAATGCTGTAAATATATAAAATGGGTTTATGTCAGTCATTGTTTACAAGGCTTACTCTGAAATACCATCATTCAGGATTTTAACATAATTATTCAAGCTAAATCTTGTAAATGGTATGATAAATTCTTATTGATACACATACTGACAAATGGAGGGCTTATGCTGGTTGAAAAAGTTAGACAAAGTACACAACTAGGAAAACAAGAGGGAAACATAAGTATGAGACAAGAAAAAGATTCATTAGGAATATTTAACATACCAGACAATGCATATTATGGTGTTCAAACTGCAAGGGCACTTGAAAACTTTCCAATATCTGGAATTAAAGCCGATTCTGATTTTATAAAAGCCAGTGTTTTTATTAAAAAAGCTGCTGCTAAAGTAAACTCTGAACTTGGTCAAATTGATAAGAAAATTTCAGATGTCATTATCTCTGCTTGTGATGAAGTATTAAATGGCAGCTTAGCTGATAATTTTGTTGTTGATGTTTATCAGGCAGGTGCAGGAACTTCACACAATATGAATGTTAATGAGGTTTTAGCCAACAGAGCAATTGAGTTATTAGGCGGAACTAAAGGTGACTATAAGCTCCTTAGTCCAAACGACCACGTAAACTGTGCTCAATCCACAAACGATTTTTTCCCAACTGCTATGCGATTAGCCGCCTTGATTAAATCAAGCGAATTATTAAAAGCACTAGATATTTGTTCAAAAACACTTGCACAAAAAGCAACAGAATTTTCACCTATCATTAAAGCTGGACGTACCCACTTACAAGATGCTGTGCCAGTACATCTTGGCAGAGAGTTTGAAGTATATTCAAATATATTTCGGGATCATAAAAGCAGAATTGAAAACGCTATCAACGAATTAAAGGTTTTAGGAATTGGTGGAACTGCTGCTGGAACAGGCTTAAATGCACACCCACAATACCAATCCAAAATTGTTACTGAATTAAGCAATTTGCTTGGGACAAATCTACAAGGTGCCTCTGATCTTATGCTTGCAATGCAAAGCATGGCACCATTTGTTGCAGTTTCATCTGCCATAAAAAACTTTGCTTTAGATTTAACAAAAGTCTGCAACGATTTAAGATTGATGGATTCAGGACCAACGAGTGGTCTTTCTGAAATCAAACTACCAGCAGTACAACCCGGCTCATCAATCATGCCTGGAAAGATTAATCCATCAATGATTGAAATGGTAAACCAAATTTGCTTTCAGGTAATTGGCTGTAGTTCAACAATAGAGTATTCATCCCAAGCCGGACAGTTTGAGCTAAATGTCATGATGCCAGTAATAAATTATAATTTACTTCATAGCATGAGAATACTTACAAATGCTTTAGTTATTTGGAATGAAAAATGTTTAAAGGGCATTACAGCAAATTCAGACCGATGTAAAGAATATGCTCAAAAAAGTGTTTCTAACGCTACTGCATTAAATCCACTACTTGGTTACCTTAAAACTGCAGAGGTTGTAAAAGAAGCACTAGCTACAGGAAAAACTATTGAACAAGTATGCTTAGAACAAAATCTTGTTGAAGCCAACAAATTAAAAGAAGTCTTGGATCTAGAAAAACAAGTTGGTAAATAGTCTGTAAAATTGTTTTATTTATTTTCATCCACTTTACAAGTCATTTTCCCAATTCGGATCTTATGCCTGTTTTCGGCAATAAATCTATAAACACCCCTACCAATACAAGTTATTCCTGGTAAGAAAAAAAACCAGCTTATTAAAAACGTGATGGGGAGATAGAACGACATAATTTTAAATGCATCATAACCTCCATAATATTCACCGGTAGGCTTAATTAAAAACATTTCTTTTTGGCACATTTCAATTGTGAGTTGATTGTATTTATTGAAAACATTTTCTTCTTGGAATGGAATATATTTAAACTTCTTTAACCAATCTATCTTTTTAACTACGTTTACAATGCTTTGACAAAACCCACAATCACCATCAAAAATCACAACTAATTCTTTATCCTGTAATTCCTTCATAATTTGCTCCAATAAAACAGGCTAATTATCTCGTCTCTACAACACAATATTTAACTTTATACCATAAACAATGAATTCAAGCTAAAAAGACTAGGATTTTTACCACTAGAGGCTTTTCAATAATAAATTCTACAATATAATTAAATAAAGTTATGCCCGATACAAAACAATTAAATACAACTTTCATCGTTGCCGATGATCATCCACCAATAAGATCCTTTAGCAAAGGTATATTAAAAGAGAACTTCCCAAACTGCACAGTCTTAGAAGCTGATACTGGCCAACAAGCAGTAGATTTAAGTCTAAAGAATAAACCTTCACTAGTCATTATGGATATTGCAATGCCTGATATCGATGGTATTGAAGCTACTCAGAAAATAGTACAAAGCCTTCCACAAACAGGAATAGTAATTTATTCAAACTATGGAGATGAAGTCTATGTAAGAAAGATTCGCCAGACTGTCCCTGTTGACAGAGCCTTTGCATATGTTCTAAAAACTGCAAGCCAAGATCAATTTACACAAGCTATTAAACAAGTATATTCTGGAGAAGTCTGGTTACACCCTGAAGTCCAACAAGTAGTCTGGAAACTAAATGTAAATAAGAAAAGTACTCAATTAACTGAAATACAACAACAAATTTTAATTGCTGTTGCCATAGGAAAAACAAATGACTGGATAGCTGAAAAACTTTACATGAGCAATAAAACTATTCAGTATCATTTATACTCTATTTACGATAAGCTTGGAATAAATAGTGCAGCAAAAAAAGTTAATCCAAGAAATGAAGTTGTATGTGTATCCTTATTAAAAGGACTAATTGACTTACAAAACTTAAAAGAAGGATATGAAAAGGAAAATTGTTAGTTAATGAGTCTATTTAATAAAACAATCTTTGCCCTTATAATTCTTGTTCTTACTTTAACTTCATTTTCTCCAAGATCTTTAGGAGCTTCTTATATTAAGAAACACAAAGCAGCAACAAGCCTACAAGTAGTTAATTATGCAAGAAATCTTCTTCTCTCAATTGTTGACAGCAGTTTTCGAGGAAGCTGGGTTATTGACCCTGAAAATCAGGCTAAAGTTGAAGAAACAACTAAAAAGCTACAAAAGACCTTTGAAACTCTTTCAAAGGTTAAGATTGGAAGCACAAGCAGAGATGTTAGAAAAGTATTAAATAATCCCACAGATGTTAAAAATAATGGGAAAATCTGGATTTACGGGATTAAAAAGGATGATGGAACATATGAAGAGCTACTTGAAGTCTTCTTTAATGATAAAGAGTGTGTGATAGGAATCATAACATTTAATTCTAAAAGTATAGTAGAAAATATAGGTGTAGATATCGGTGATCCAATTGATAAAATGATTGCAATATATGGCGAACCCGTTGATGAAAAAGATTTTATTGAAGACCCAGACAACAAAGACTATCTGGGATTATATTATTTATATCCTCGTTCAGGCATTGGTTTCCTCATTGGTCAAGACAAGGTCACTAGTAATTTACTTGTTCAAGGAGTACTTGTATTTGGAAACAAATAAAAACTTATTAAGATTTTTATTTATTTTTGTTCTGGTTTTCAACTACGCATTAATACAATCATCTCAAGCATCAGAAACACCCACCATTAGCAATATCACTCCAAAACTAATTCCTCAAGGTGAAACAACTATTGCTATTATTGAAGGCACTAACTTAAATCAACCAATTTCAGTTTTAGGGGTAAGAGGTGGAGGTGTATTAGCATTTGTACTAAACACAAACCCAAATGGAAGCAGCATAACAGTACAAATTATTACAGAACAAAATGCAGCGTTGAGACCTAGAGAATTCTTCATGCGAACTGACAATGGATTTGAAGCAACTGGCACATTTGAAGTAATTACTGCCACTGCACCAATTATAAACAGCATTTATCCTACGACTGCTAACCCTGGTTGAAC